>DASPMH010000062.1:0-7305 GCA_035627175.1 Terriglobales bacterium
GAGCGCAACTTGTGGGGCCTCCTGCACGAGGGTTACACCCACGGCTACCACGCCCCGTTTCTGCGGGCGCAGCACGCCGAGATGCTGTCGTTGCCGGATCGCCGGGCTCAGCTGAAACGCGCGCTCCGGCGGGTCGCCGCCAGCGATCCACCGCCCGACGGCGGATGGGCCGAGCGGGTCTGCGCACGCGTCTTCAGCCTCGGCAAGGCGATCGGCGAGCTGCACGGATTGCTGACTCTCGATCGGCGACTGCGCGGATGAAGGTTCGACCGACGCCACGTTTCACCGCGATCGTGCCGACGCACCGCCGGCTCGATGCGCTCGGCCGCGCCCTGCGCTCGGTCGCACGTCAGCAACACCAGGCCCATCAGGTGATCGTAGTCAACGACGGCCCGGCAGAGGATCTCGAGCACATCCGCCGGATCGTCGCTGCCAGCGAATGCGTCGCGCAGGTGCAGCAGAATCAGCGACCGGCCGGACCGAGCGGCGCACGCAACTGGGGGGCGCAGCAGGCCGCCGGTCAATGGCTCGCTTTTCTCGACGACGACGACGAATGGCTGCCCCACTATCTCGCCGAGGCGGCCCGCCACATCGAAGCGGCGCCGCTCGATGTGCTGTGCTGCGCCATCGCCTTCGAGTGGGTCAGCGGCAGCGGCAAACCCGGCCGGCCGGTGTGTCCGGGGCTCGATCCGGCTCAATTTCTGACCCAGAACCCGGGCGTGGTCGGCTCGAACTTGATCATTCGCGCCGAGCTCTACCGCAGCCTCGGCGGGTTCGACGAATCACTGCCGTTCGCCGAAGACCAGGAGCTGGGCCTGCGCCTCGGCCTGCGCCGCGATGTGCGCTACCAGCCGATCGCCGAACCGCTGGTGCGGCTCTACCAGCACGGCGGCGAGCGGCTCTGTACGCCGCGCAGCGAGAAGGTGCGCATCGGCGTGCGCCGCTTCTTCGAGCTGCACCAGCACCGCATGACCCTGGAGCAGCGCCAACACTACGACCGCCACATGCAGGCCCTCTGGGGAGTCGATGCGGCGGGCCAGCTGATCTAGGGCCTTCTAAAACTCTCGACCCGGTAAGTAATCTCAAAGGGACCTAAGCGACGTAAGCGACCTAAGGGACCTAAGGTGAGCTGCCCTTAAGTCCCTTAGGTCGCTTAGGTCCCTGAAGTCCCTTGAGTCCTTTCCCGGGAGACAACCTATGAGCGACGACGGATTCATCCCCCCGCACGGTGGCTATCGCGAGCTGCTGTCCTACCAGAAAGCCCGCATCGTCTACCGCGGCACCGAGTACTTTTGTGGCCGCTGGATCGATCGCTTCAGCCGTACCCGCGACCAGATGCTGCAGGCGGCAAGGTCCGGCAAGCAGAACATCGTCGAGGGCAGCGTTGCTTCGGCCACTTCGAAGGAGACTGAGCTCAAGCTGACCAACGTGGCTCGCTCCAGTTTCGAAGAGTTATTGGAAGACTATCTCGATTTTCTGACGGCCCGTGGTGCCGCTGAGTGGCCTCGTGATCATCGCTGCGCCAAACGCATGCGCCAGCTCGTTCGCCTCCCTGGCTGCGACTACGACATTTTCCGCAGGGGCATTGAAGGCGACGATCCCGTAATCTCTGCCAACATCATCCTCGGCCTGACACGGGTCACCTGCTATCTGCTCGACCGGCAGATTGCCAAGCTCGAAGCGGACTTCATCGAGAACGGTGGCTTGCGTGAAGCGATGACGCGGGCTCGGCTGCGGCGCCGTCGCTAGTTTCACTGCGTGCCTGTAGCGCGCTAGAAGGCGCCGATGGAGATCGCGGTTATCGTCGATGGCATTTCGCCGGCCCAACGCGACTTCTACCCGTGGTTTCGCTATGCCGCGCAGCTCGGCGAGCACGGCTGGCAGCTGCACTTTTTCGAAGGAGAAACGCTCCCCACTGCCTTCGAGCGTCGCTTCGATGCGATGATGCTGCATGTCTGGCTCGATTGGCTCAACCCGAAATTGTTCGAGCCGCGGCGGACGATGCGTACGCTCGAGCGTTACGCCGTCTACCGCGCCGAATACCCGGAGACGGTGCAGATCATCCTCAATCACACCGACATGAGCCGCCGGCCATACGCCACCATCTACTGGCGCCGCGGCGACCCGGTACTCTACCGCACCCCGGCGTACGACCGGGCCGAGCTCGATCCGTTTCCGGCCGAGACGATCTGGCCGTTCGAAAAGGTTTGGGGTGCGCCGGTGTTCGCATCCGCCGCCGAGGATCTGCCGTACGCGGCGGGGTTCATCGGCCGAATCAGCGGACCCAAAGGGTATCGCGAGCGCGTCGCCCGTGAGACCGCCAAGGTCGGTCTCGGGATTTGTTCGAGCGAAAGACCCTACTCCAAGCAGGAGTACAGCCAGCTGATGGCGCGCTGCCGCATCGCCGTGTGTCCGCGCGGTTGGGGAGAGCAGAGCGCGCGCCATTGGGATGCGTGGCGCTCGGGGAAGCCGGTGTTGACCGATCGCGACTGCGACGCAGTCGAGATGATCCCTGGCCTACGCTTGCAGGCAGGGGTTCACTATCTGATCTTCGAGGAGCCCGAACAGATACCTGACCTCGTCCGCTATTGGACGGCTCCGGCGCGCGCCGAGGCTCTCGCGGAGATCGGTAGGCAGGGACAGCGTGCGGCGGAGTCGTACGACCCGTTGGACAATCTGCTGCGTTTCTTCCGCCATGCTCTCGCGTCAGAGCGCTGAGCGAGGAGGCCTGCTGCAGGTCTCCTCCGACCCGCTCAATCTGGCTGTTCTGCGTCTCGCCGTCTTCGCCAGCTTGGTGTGGCTCGGCTGGCGAGCCGATGTCGCCGGCATCGCGACACTGCCAGCGGATCTGCGGGTGGCACCGGCGGGGTACGGTTGGTGCCTGGCGTCGATTCCTTTCGACTATGCCACGCTCAATACGGCGCGCTGGCTGCTGATCGCCGCGAGCCTTGCGGCGATGCTCGGCTGGCGAACCCGGATCGCCGCCTCGCTTGCCTGTCTCAGCGCCATCTATGTTCTCGGTGTGCCGCACTTCTTCGGCAAGGTGAATCATCACAACCATCACTTCGTCTGGTTCGCGGCGCTGCTGGCGGTGGCTCCCTCGGCGGATGCACTTTCACTCGATGCCTGGCGCCGTGGTCCGCACAGACAGCTTAACACCGGCGATTATCGGCTCGCCTTGTGGATCGTGTGGTTGTCGATCGGCTGCATCTATTTCTTCCCCGGCCTCGCCAAGCTCGAGCACGGCACCGCCTGGATGACGAGCGACAACATCAGGCACCTGCTCCACGAATTCTGGTCGCGAAAGCAATTTCTGCCGGCACTGCGCCTCGATCACTCGCCGTTGCTGTGTGCCACCGCCGGGGTGCTGACGGTGTCGTTCGAGGCGGCCTTCCTGCCGGCGTTGTTCGTGCCCCGGCTGCGGCCGGTGCTGGTTGCCGCCGGGCTTGGATTCCATGCGGCGAACGCCTACTTCCTCCGCATCTTCTTCGTTGGCCTGGCCCTCTGTTACGTCTCCTTCATCGACTGGGCGCGGCTGCTGGCGCGGCTCGGTCTGCGTCCGCAGTCGCTTGCACCGTCTGCGCCGCGCCACTCGGCGCCAGTGCTGGCGGTCGGCGCGCTACTGCTCACGGCGAATGTCGCTGCCGGCGTGTTCGGCATCGACTCCTGGCCCTTTTCGGTTTATCCGCGCTTCGCCACCCTTTGGCCGCCGGTGCGCACCGAGATCGAGGCCGAGGTGCTGGCCAATGACGGCAGCACCCGGCCGGTGCGGATACCGTTGCATCCTCAGGCGGCACGTGCGCTGCTCGCCCTGCCCTCGGGGGCGGAGCGCGAGCGCCGTCTCGAGGCCTTGCAAACTTCGCTGCTGCAGCAGACTGCGCGGTTGCAGCCGGGCGAGCGGCTACGGCTGTGGCGAGTGCGGCGCTCGACGGCACCGGAGCTATGGCAGGCGCCGCCGCTCAGCCGGGAGTTGTTTGGCGAGGTCGGGGGGTAGTGGTGGCTCGCAGAAATCCCCCACGCCTTTGGCGCTGCCCGCTTTGGGAAAGGGGGCGCACACTCGCTTGACCTGGAGCGCTTCCCGTGACGATTGTCCGCGATGGCTCGACCCAAGGTTCTGCTCGCCATGGCGCCGATGTTTACCCTCGAGCTGTTTGCCGAGGAGCACTTCGAGCGGCTGCAACAGACATGTGAGCTGCTCGACCGCGAGCGCTTCACCGATCTCAGCGGTGGACGTGGCGCCGAGCTGCTTGCGGAGACCGAAATGCTGCTGTCGAGCTGGGGCTGTCCCGTCCTCGACGATGCGGTGTTGGCCAAAGCACCGGCGTTGCGCGCCAACGTGCACGCCGCCGGGACGATCAAGATGCACGTCACCGACGCCTGCTGGGAGCGGGGGCTGCAGATCAGCTCCGCCGCCGCGGCCAACGCCGTGCCGGTGGCCGAATACACGCTCGCCGCGATCCTGTTCGCCAACAAAGCCGCCTTCGCCATACAGCGGCGCTATCAGCAGGAGCGCGGTTGGGTTTGGTGGGCGGGGGCGCACCCGCGCCTCGGCAATTATCGCAAAGTGATCGGCATCGTCGGCGCATCCTTTGTCGGACGGAAGGTGATCGAGCTGCTGCGCCCCTTCGATTTCACCATCCTGGTCTACGATCCCTACCTGACGCCCGCCTCGGCCGCCGAGCTCGGAGTCGAACCGGTCGAGCTCGACGAGTTGCTGCGGCGCTCGGACGTCCTCACTCTGCACGCGCCGGCGCTGGCGGAGACTTTCGCGATGATCGACCGCGAGCGGCTGGCGCTGATGCCGGATGGCGCGACGTTGATCAATACCGCCCGCGGTTGGCTCGTCGATGCTGCGGCCCTGGAAGCAGAGCTGGTGTCGGGCCGGCTGTACGCGGTGATCGATACCACCGAGCCGGAAATCCTCGCCGCCGACTCGCCCCTCTATGATCTGCCGAACGTCTTTTTGACACCGCATATCGCCGGTGCGATGGGCAGCGAGACCCAGCGCATGGCGACGCTCGCCATCGAAGAGATCGAGCGCTACGTTCGGGGGGAGCCGCTGCGCTATCAAGTGCGCCGCGAAGACCTCGCCCGCATCGCTTGAGGCTCGTAGTCTTCCTTGCCTGCCGATCTGCGGATACGTCGGAGAAATGGCATCAGTTCGCCAATGGAGCCCATCGTTCGTCGTCGCCATCACCCTCCTGGTCGCCGGCGCCGCCGGAGTCGTCGTCTGGCAGCTGTGGCGGCCCAATGATGTCGCCGCCTCGGAACAGGTCGTGCGCGAGCTCGCCGCCGGCATCGCCAAGCAAGTCGGCCCCTTCCGGCGCCAGCTGCGTCGTATTACCAACGCTCCGGCGATCAGCCCGGATGAATCGGCGCAAGCGGTTCGCAAGGTGGACGAGCTCGCTGCCGATGCCATCGATCGCATCGAACAACTGGAAGAAGAGGCGAGCGCCCAGATCGAGGCGATGAGTGGCATCTCGCTCAAGACACAGGACAACCGCCTCGGGCGCATCGAGGATCGGGTCCGCGAGGGGATTGGCGCGATCAAGACCGCGGCCGACGAGGCCAAGATGAGCTTGGGAGCACCGTCCGATCAGATCGGCACGGAACGGGAGGAACCATGAGTGATCGAGTTGTAGTCAATCTCGCCGGGGGAGTCGCCGACGTTCGTCTCAATCGACCGGACAAGATGAACGGTCTCGATTGGGAAATGTTCGATGCCTTGATCGCAACCGGCGTCAGCCTCGGCCGCGAAAGCTCGCTGCGTGCGGTGGTATTGTCCGGCAACGGCCGAGCCTTCTGCGCCGGGCTCGATTTTCTTTCCTTCCTCTCACCGCCGGCCGACGGCTCGCCGCGGCGGGATCTTCTCTCGCGCAGCTCCGACAGCGCTGCCAATATCGCCCAGCGTGCGGCCTGGATCTGGCGTGAGGTGCCGGTTCCGGTGATCGCCGCCGTCCACGGTGTTGCCTATGGCGGCGGCTTACAAATTGCGCTCGCTGCCGACCTCCGTCTGGTCGCCGCCGACGCGCGGCTTTCGGTGATGGAAATCAAGTGGGGGCTGATTCCGGACATGAGCGGCACGCAGACGTTGCGTCATCTGGTCCGGCTCGACGTCGCCAAGGAGCTGACCTTCACCGGCCGTATCGTCAGCGGCAGCGAAGCGGTGGCGCTGGGACTGGCGACCCGGGTGGCCGCCGATCCTCACGCCGAAGCGATGGCTCTGGCGAAGGAGATCGCCGGCAAGTCTCCCGACGCGATCCGCACCGGCAAGCGCCTGCTCGATGCCGCCGCTGTCGGTTCGCTCGAAGAAGGGCTGCTGCTCGAAGAGCAGCTGCAGCGGACCCTGCTCGGCTCACCGAACCAAACCGAGGCGGTGCAAGCCAACTTCGAGAAGCGCGAGCCGCGCTTCTCCGATCCCGCCTAGTACCCTATGCGCCGCATCGTTCTCTTGCTCGGCATCGTCGCGGCGCTGGTCGCGTTTCTCTTCGCCACGCCGGCGTTGATCGACCGCGCTCTCAACCGGGTCGTCCATGCGCCTCGGGAAAAGGTCTCCGATGACGCGCAGCGGCTGCATGCGCTGCTGCAAATCGCCGACATGCACGCCGATCCGCTGCTGTGGCAGCGCGATCTGGTCGAGCGTATCGACCACGGCCACGTCGATATCCCGCGACTGATTGCCGGCAATGTCGCGGTGCAGATCTTCAGCACCCCGACCCAGGTTCCGCTCGGTCTCAACTACGACGCCAACGAGCTCGGCTGGGACATGGTGAGCTCCCTCGCCTTCTTTCAGCGCTGGCCGGCGGTCACCTGGCGCAGTCCGCTGCAACGGGCGCTGCACATGGCCGCCGAGCTCGAGGACGCGGCGCAGCGCTCGGGCGGGAAGTTCCGGGTGCTGACCAACCGCAGCGAGCTGGCTGACTATCTCGCCGCGCGGCGCAGCAACCGCACCATGACTGCCGGCGTACTTTCGATCGAGGGCATGCAGGTGCTCGAGGGCGACCTCGGCAATTTCGAGCGACTGCGTGCTGCCGGGTTCCGCATGATGGGGCTGACCCATTTTTTCGACAATGCGGTCGGCGGCTCGGCTCATGGCGTCGACAAAGGCGGGCTGACCGAGCTCGGCCGTCAACTGATCGCGCGGATCCAAGCGAGTGGAGTGATCGTCGATCTCGCCCACAGCTCGCCGCAGCTGATGGAGGAGGTGCTGGCGATCTCGAAGCGGCCGGTGGTGGTCTCGCACGGCGGCGTCAAGGGCACCTGTGACACCATCCGCAATCTGAGCGACGATCAGGCGCGCGCCGT
>DASPMH010000063.1:0-4374 GCA_035627175.1 Terriglobales bacterium
TGGCGGACGATCGCACCGGCGAGCAGGATCGCTCCGAGCCCGGCGACGGCGAGGCCGGCGGCGCGAAATGCCTGGCGCAGGTTGGTGACCTCGCCGCGGAGATTCTCCACCAATTGCGTGCGCTCGCAGGCGATCGCCAGGTCGCCGGCGATCGTCTCGAGAAATTGCAGATCGCCCTCTCCCATCAGCTCGGCGGAAGGGTTGACCAGCTCGATCACGCCGATGTTGCCGGTGGTCGTTCGCAGCGGCGCGCATAGCAGCGCCCGAGTCTGCATCTCGGTCTTCTGATCGATGCCGCGGTAGAAGCGCGGATCGGTCTTGGTGTCGGCAACGATCGCGCCGAGGTCATGTTGCATCACCCAGCCGGCGATGCCCTGGTCGGCGGGGAAGCGCAGGTGGCCGAGCTTGACCTCGGTGCTGCGGTCGGTATCGCTGACCACCGGGAAGTAAAGCTCGTTGCGCTCGCGGTCGAGCATGATCACCGCGCAGCCATCGGCGCGGAACAGCTCGCGGGTGCGCTGCGCCGCGAATTGCACCAGGCTCTGCAGATCGCTGAACGCGGTCAGACCGCGGTTGAGTTGATAGAGAAAATGGAGACGTTGCTCGCTCGCTGCCTCGCTCATTCCGCCTCGACTAGCGCATTCGGCGCGGCGACGGGAGAGTGAGCGGCCCCCCTTTTGGGAACGAGGGCGGCGGTGCTAAACGACAGCGATTCTTGGCGCCTGCCGGCGTCCAATGCTCAAGGAGGAAGTATGAAGATCGATCAGGCGGTCGCGGTAGTGACCGGTGGGGCTTCGGGTTTAGGTGAGGCGACGGTGCGGGCACTGGTCGCCAAGGGCGGCAAGGTCACCATCCTCGATCGGCCGCAGTCGAACGGAGAGAAGGTCGCCGCGGAGCTCGGCGGCAACGTGCTGTTCGCGCCCGCGGACGTCACCAGTGAGGAACAGATCTCCGCCGCGTTGCGCCAGACCGTCGAGAAGTTCGGCGGGGTTCATGTTGCGGTCAACTGCGCCGGCGTCGGTGCAGCGATGAAGACCGCCGGCAAGCAAGGGCCGATGCCGCTCGAGATCTTCGAGATGGTGATTCGGATCAACTTGATCGGCACCTTCAACGTCATCCGCCTGGCCGCGGCGGAGATGTTGAAGAACAATCCTGGCACCGATGGCGAGCGCGGCGTATTGATCAACACCGCCTCGATCGCAGCCTTCGACGGTCAGATCGGACAAGCGGCGTACTCCGCCTCGAAAGGTGGCGTCGTCGGCATGACCTTGCCGATCGCTCGCGATCTGTCGCGCGACGGCATCCGTTGCGTCACCATCGCCCCGGGGACGTTCGACACGCCGATGTTGGCGATGCTACCCGAGCCGCAGCGCCAGGCGCTCGGCGCGCAGATCCCGTTCCCGTCGCGCCTCGGCCGCCCGGATGAGTATGCGGCGCTCGCCTGCCACATCGTCGAGAACAGCATGATCAACGGCGAGACCATCCGCCTCGACGGTGCGCTGCGGATGGCGCCGAAGTAAGCAGTGCGATTGCGCTCGCCGCGCTGGGTGCGGCGCCGCCAGCAACGGCGGCCGCGCCGCACCCGGCGCTGGCCGGCCCGCCTCGTCACCGGGCTCGCCGGCTTGCTGTTGGCGTTCTATCTCGCCTGCACGCTGCTGCTGGTGGCGTATCGCTGGATCGATCCGCCGCTGACGACGGTGCAACTCCAGCGCTGTCTCGGCAGTCTGCTCGGCCCGGGCTCGCTCTGCGGGCGGCCGCATTTCGTCCCGCTCGATCAGATGTCGCCGCACCTCGGCCGAGCCGTGATCGCCGCCGAAGACGCCCGCTTCTACCAGCACCACGGCGTCGATTGGCAGGCGCTGCAAGAAGCGGCGGAAGCGAACCAGCGCCGCGCCGGCAAGCTGCGCGGCGGCTCGACGATCACTCAGCAGCTGGTGAAGAACCTGTTCCTGACGGCCCACCAGCGCTGGCTGCGCAAGGCGCTCGAGCTGCCGCTGGCGCTGCTCGCCGACGCGATCCTGCCGAAGCAGCGCATACTAGAGCTGTACCTCAACGTCATCGAGTGGGGGCCGGGTGTGTACGGCGCGGAGCGGGCGGCGCGCTATCACTACCACCGCCCGAGCGCGGCGCTCAGCCGGGCGCAAGCAGCGCGTCTGGCGGCGATTCTCCCTTCGCCGCAGCGCCGCAAGCCCGAGCGGATGGATCGCTACAGCGAGCTGATCCTACGCCGCATGCGCTAACCTCGTGGCCGATGCCCTCCTTTCTAAGGGAGGCAAGGGGGAGGTTCCGCCTTGCATTTCCGCTGGCAATTGCGTTTCTGGCGCCATGCGACCTTACACCGAACGGGAAGAGAAGCTCGGCAGCGTCGTGGTCAAGGCGATGTCGGCGGCCAACACTTGGATCTACCGCCTGACCGGCGGCAAGATCGGCGGCACCTTCCTGCGCGGTGCGCCGGTGCTGTTGCTGACGACCATCGGTCGCAAGAGCGGCCAACCGAGGGTCGCGCCGCTGCTCTATCTCGAAGACGGCGGCAACTGGATCATCGTCGCCTCCAAGGGCGGGATGTCGAAGCATCCGCTGTGGTTTCACAATCTCGAGGCGAATCCCGATGCCGAGATCGAGATCGGGCGCCGCAAGATCCCGGTGCGCGCCCGCAGGGCAACAGCCGAGGAGAAGAAGGCACTGTGGCCGCGGCTGGTGGCGATGTATCGCGACTACGACTCCTATCAGCAGCGCACCAGCCGCGACATTCCGGTGCTGATGCTCTCGCCGCGGTGAACGTTTCACCTGGGTTCCACCTCCCGCCGGGCTAAGCTACTGAAGCTAGCGATGGCTACGCGCGAGGTGCCGATCCGCACCAAGCTGCTGTTCGGCGTCGGCGACGCCGCGATCAGCATCAAGAACACCGCGACCAATCTCTTCCTGTTGTTCTTCTACGCCGATGTCCTCGGCGCGCCGCCGCACTGGATCGGCATCGCGATTTTCGTCGGCAAGCTGTGGGACGCGGTGATCGATCCGCTGATGGGCTACATCTCCGACAACACCCGATCGTCGTGGGGCCGGCGCCGCCCCTATCTGCTGGTCAGCGCCATCCCCATGGCGATCTGCTTTTATCTGCTCTTCAGTCCGCCGGTGCTGTCCCCGGGCGGCACCGTCGTCTACCTCGCGGTGATGGGTATCGTCCTGTTCACCTTCTTCAGCATCTTCTCGACACCCTACCTCGCTTGGGGCGCCGAGCTCGCGCGCGACTACCATGAGCGCACCGAGGTGGTGCAGATCCGCTCGCTGATGGGTGTCATCGGCGGCGCGATCGGTGCCGTCGTGCCGGTCGAGATCGTCAAACAGTTCCCCAATCCCCGCATGGGCTACGCCTTCGTCGCGATGATACTCGCCTCGTTGATTGCCGTCGGAGGTATGACCACTGCGATCGGCGTCACCGACCCGCCTTCTCGCCAGCGCGTCTCGACCGGCTTCCATCATTTCGTCGGCGGGCTGAGGCAGACCTTCACCAATCGCCAGTTCGGCATCGTCTTCGGTACTTTTTGTTTGATGACCATGTCCGCTGCTATGGGCCAGGCGGTGCAGTTGCTGGTGATCAAGTATCGGCTCGGGCTCTACGAGAGCTTCCCGATGATCGCAGCGGTGTTCGCCCTCAGCTTCGCCGGCTCGTTCCCGCTGTGGCAAGGGCTGTCGCGGCGTTTGGGCAAGCACCGCGCCTTGCTGTGTGGGCTGTTGCTCGGCTGCATCGCGCCCTTCGGCTGGATCATCGTCCAGCCGGGAAATCTGCCGATGATGCTCGCCTTCATGGTCGTCGGCGGCATGTTGACCGGCTCGATCACACTGGCGGCCTCGGCGGCGGCGGACATCGTCGAGATGGACGAGCTGCACACCGGCGAGAAACGCGCCGGCGCGTACTTCGGCATCTGGACCCTCGGGCTGAAGAGTGCCAGCGCCTTCGGCACTCTGCTCGGCGGCTTTCTTCTCACCGCGGTCGGCTATGCCGCCGACCAGACGCAGTCGGAGCAGACGATGTGGTGGTTGGTGCTGATCGTCGGCCCTTTGCAGGCGCTGGTACATGCCATCGGCTTTCTGGTGTTCCGCAACATCAAGCTCGAAGCGACCGACATCAAGCGCATCCAAGCCGAGCTCGATGCCCGCCGTGCTGCCTTGGTCGAGACCCCCAGCTAGATGGGCAGCTTCGAGCCGGGCGCGTGGCGCCCGTACTTCGTCACTACGGCGCGCGGCACCGAAACCATGCTGGCCGATGAGCTACGCAGCCTCGGTGCGGGCAAGATCCGCCAGGATCGCGGTGGCGTGCGCTTCATGGCGACGATCGAAGAGGCGCTGAGAATCTGCCTCTGGTCGCGCATCGCG
>DASPMH010000064.1:0-11291 GCA_035627175.1 Terriglobales bacterium
CGAGCCAAGCCAGATCGACGAGCTGCTGTTCCTCGCAACCGGCCACTACCCGCGGTCGATCGAGGTCCTCTATCCGCACGACGAAGCTCCCGCCGGCGGCTCGTGCCCGCAACCAGGCGATCAGCCCGGTCGCTGCCGAGCCGAGATGCAGATCGCCCGTCGGCGAAGGGGCGAAGCGGCCGCGGTATACGTCAGAGCGCTGCATACGGTGCTGGAGATCGGCTGCTTTGCTGCGCCCCGCCAAGGCTGCGCTCCTTCAGCCTGCGGTGCGCAGCGCCTGTGCAAAAGTTGCGGCGGTTGGCGCCGAGATGAACAGCGCGAAGGCAGATCCCGAGTACGCAACTTTCAATGCATCGCCACGAGCTGTTGGCACGCGCTCTGCTGAAAGACTTCCCGAAAGGATGGACCAATGATTCTTCTCACTTGGTTACCGAGCTGGCGAGCTTACTGCGTGCGGCGTGAAGGCAAGATCATCGGCATGATCCGTTGCCGCCAGCCGCTGCCCTTCCGCGGCCCGGTCACCTTCGCCTGATTCAACCCCCTCTGCCGATCCCCCCAGCCCGCTCGGCCGCGGCTCCCGCGGCCTATTTGAGCCATTCCGAATACATCGCTTCTGTTTTTTCGCCTCCGGGCTCGATCTCGTGCACGGTTAGGTGGACCCGGTCATTGTTGAGAAAACGCAACTCGACGAAGCCAGCCCGGTCCGCCTCCGAATGCGAGTAGAGCGTCGTATCGTCATGGGATACGCCCATGGCGTGATAGGCGGTGCCGACGCCGCTGACGACATGCACCATCTTGGTGCGCGGGTCGCGCATCACCTGGTGGTTGTGCTCGTGCCCCGAAGCGAACACCAGCGGCGTCAGCCCTTCCATTGAGGCGTCGCGCAAAGCTGCTTCGAAAGCTTCTTTCATGTGGATGTAGGTCGGGTTGGAGAGGTCCTGGTGAATCCACGAATGATTGGCGCGCCAATACACGACCGCCGAGCCGAGCCCGGGCACGGGAATCCACATCCAGCGCGACCACATCGTCATCGGGAACAGATGCGCGGTCCAATCGAAGAAGCCCCCATGCGGCCCGCGGCTACGCAACGGATGGTGGCTGGCAATCACCACCGAACGTCCGGCTTGCCGGGCCGACACCATTAGATCGCGCAGCCGCACCATCACCTCGGCTTCGGTAATCGGGGCGCAGCCGGTCGGATTGTTCTCGACGTGCGGCTTGGCGTGCTGGTGCAGCCACCATTGGGTGTCGAGCGCAATCAGGTCGACCTTGCGTCCGAGCCGCACGTCGACCGGCCCCGGACATCCTCCGGCGGGCAGCAACCGGGCTCGCTCACCGCTTGCCGCCGCATATTCCTCGACGACGCGCCCGAGCTCGCGCACATTACGCCAGCCGGCTTCCTTGCCATCGGCCCAATCGTGGTTGCCGGGTACCAGGATCGCCTCGGCGCCGACTGCCGCGTCGAGCTCGTGCTGCAAGCGCCGCTTGGCTCTCGCCCGCTCCTCCGCACTGCCATCGGCAGGATAGCCGCGCTCGTAGATCAGGTCGCCGAGAAATACGACGGCGGTGCGGATCGGGGCGCGGCGAATCTCCGCTTGCAAGGCATGCAAGCCGTGCAAGTTACGATCTTCGACATCGCCGGCGTCGCCGATCAGGAACAGGCGATAGTCGACGTCCGCAGCCGCAGGCATCGCGGCGACGCGATAGCGCGGATGAATGTACGGCGTGGTATCGCCGCAGCCGGCGAAGATCGGCAGGGCGAGCAGCAGCCAGACCGGAACTGAGAAGCGTCGGCGGCAGCTCACTTGACGCTATCGGTCTTGCCCGTGTCAGCTGCCTTTGGCCGGCTGCCGTAATCTCCGAACGGGTCGTCGCGGTCTCGTACTGCCTGGCGGAAGCCGACGCGGTCGGCGTGGGCGACGAAATCGAGCCCTTCCTGCGTGTGTCGCGCGATGCCGTCGAACAGGGTGCCGAGCAGTCGACTGGAAGCGAAGCCCATGTTCTCGACCGTCTGATTACAAAGCAGCTTGAGCATCATCAGCTGATTCGCCGGCACCTGCGCCATGCGCCGCGCCAAGGCTATGGCGTGGTCCTGTAGTCGATCGGCCGCGACCGTCTCCAGGATCAGCCCGATCCGCGCCGCCTCCGCGGCGCGGATCTCGTCGCCGGTCAGCAGGTAGCGCTTCGCCTTCTCCAATCCCATGCGATACACCCACATCGCAGTCGTCGGCGTCCCCCAGACACGCGAAGGCGGGTAGCCGAAAACGGCATCTTCGGCGGCGATGATCAGATCGGCGCACAACACCATGTCTGTCCCACCGCCGATGCACCACCCCTGCACGGCAGCGATGGTAGGCTTCTTCGCGTACCAGAGCTTCATGTAGGTGTTGACGAATTCGCCCATCATCCGCAGGTCGGCGATCGAGTCCCACACTCGGGACGCGCCTTGCTCGCGCGGCTTGCTCTCCTCGGCCTGCGCCACGGTCGCCCAATCGAGGCCGTAGCCGGCACAGAAGGCAGGGCCTTCGGCGCGCAACAGAATGACGTGGGCTTCGCGGGTCGCGTCACCTTGATCGATAGCCGCGGCGAGCTCGTCGCGCAGCGCCGGAGTGATAGTGTTGTACTCGCGCCCGCGCGTCAGGGTAATCACGAATACACCCTGCTCAACTTCCGTGCGCAGCGTCGTCGCTTCGTTCATCGCGCAGGTGCTACTCCACCGCCGCGGACGGGTCTAGCCGTGGGGCTTCAGTTGCGGCCGATGTTGAAGTCGACGCCAAAGCGAAACACGTAAGTCTCGCCTCGATGTTCGGCGGGCAGGCGCGGAAACGGCGCGGCGCGCTGGATCATCGCCAAAGCCGCTTCATCGAGGGCGCTGTGGTGCGAGGACTCGACCAGCTTGCTGCTGACCAGCTGGCCGGAGCGGTCGATGCGAATCTCCATCGTCGGCCGCCCTTCCAGTCGCCGCCGCAGGGCGTTGCGCGGGTAGCGCTTGTGGCGCTCGATCCAGGCGAGGAGGGTCTTCTCGTAGCTCGCCCAGAGATCGGCGACCGCCTTCTTGCTCTTGCCCGATGGCGCGGTCATCCCGCCGGCGTACTGCTCGCCGCTGCCGGTGACGATGTCGTAGCTGTTCGCCGCAGCCGCGGGTGCCGGCGCTTGCGGCTCCTGCGCCACGACCTGTGCCGCCTGTGCCGCCTCGGCGCGGTTGACCTTCTTCGGCTCCTTGATCGTCGGCTTGGCAACCAGCGGCTTGGGTGGCGGCGCTTTGGGTGCCGCCTTCACCGGTTCGATCACTTTCGGCGCGACCGGTGCCGGGGGTGGAGGAGGTGGTACGACGACAGGTTCTGGCTTGAGTTTCGGCGGCTCGATCTCGATGGTCTCGAACTCGAGGATCCTCGGCGGTGGTGGCGCGGCGGTGTCATGCTCCGCGGTCGCTCCCCACCAGGCCGCGCCACCGGCGGCGAGGTGCATTGCGATCGCTACCATCAGCACCCACAGCGGCAGGCGCTCGCTCGCGGCCTCGGCCGAGCCGAAGACGATGCGGTCGAGACCGCTACCGGCGGTGGTGTGCGCGACAGTCATCGCGTCACCGCGGCCGGTGGTTCGGCTTCGTTCGGCTCGGCCTTCCCTGGCTCCGCCGGCATCGGCTCCGGCTTGACGACGGCGAAGGCGATACGCGAGACGCCGGCGCGCTTGATCGCATCGAGCACTTCGATCACCCGCCGGTGCGGTACCGCGCCGTCGGCGTGGATCACCGCGCGCAGCTCGGCATCGCGGCCGAGCGCCGACTGCGCCAGTGCGGAGAGCCCGCTGTCGTCGACGGCCTTACCGTCGACCAGCATCGGCCCCTCGGCCGGAATGGCCACCGAGAAGATGCTTTGCACTTCTTCGCTTTGGCTGGCCTTGGGCAGGTCGAGCGGCACCGCCGGCGCGACCACCATTTTGGCGGTGACGATGAAGATCAGGAGTAACACCAGTACGATATCGACCAGTGGTGTTACGTTGATCCCCTCGATGATGCCACCTCTTTGTGACGTGCTCGCCGCCATGACTCACTTCACCGCCGCCAGCGGATCGAGCACCTGAGCGATCTCGCTGCGTTGCCAGCCGCTCTGATCGTCGGCGGCGCTTTTGCCATTCGAGGAGAGGTAGGCGAGCACCAGATTCATCAAGGCTTCGGCATCGTCGAGCAACACCGCGATCTGACGCTGGAAGAAGTTGTAGGCCGCGACCGCGGGCAGAGCGACGCCGATACCGACCGCGGTGGCAACCAGCGCCTCGGAGATCGCGCTCATCACCGCCGCCGAAGCGGCTTGGTTCGCCGCCCCACCGGTTGCCGCCGTCGCTTGGCCGAGCTCGTGGAACGCCAGGATGACGCCGATCACCGTGCCGAACAGCCCGATGAAGGGCGCGTTGTTGCCGAGCGTGCCGAGGAACGCGAGCCGCATCTCGAGCCCTTTGCGCTCCATCGCCAGGGCTCCGCGCATCCCTTTTTCGGCCGCTTCGACGCCGCGATCGCGCAACCGCAGGCCGGCGGAAGCGACGGTCGCGGCCGCGGAGGGATGCTCTTGCAGCGCCGCCAGCGACGCCGCCAGCGAGGCCGACGGCAACAAGCGATCGAGGGTCTGCGCCAGTTGGCGGATGTCGGCGCCCTTGCGCCGGAAGTACATCGCCCGTTCGATCGCGATCGCGACGCTGATCGCCGACAGCAGAAACAACAACCACAGCACCCAGCCCGCTCCGAAGCGAACCAGTAGATCCTTGATGACCTCGACCGTATCCATGTTGTCACGCCCGCAACGGGCTCATCCTCCGAAGCGATACTTGATGCCGCCGTAGACGTGGAACGGCTTGCCCGGCCGCGCTCCGAACGGACGACGCGAAACGATGTACTCGGCATCGGCGATGTTTTCGAGTCCGAGGTAGAGCCGGCCGCGCTCGTTGAAATCCCAGTGGGCGAACAGATCGGCGACGAAATGGTCCTCGACGCGCTCCGGCTCCGGGATCGGCCCCTGTCCGGCGACGTCGCGCATCTCGCCGACGTAGTTGAGGATGGTGCTCATCCCGAGCCAACCGCGCACGATTCCGAGCGAGAGGCTCAATTGGTGCTCGGGCACGTAAGGGATCTCGTCACCCGCTTCGACCTCGCCGAAGATCGGACTGGCAGAGCGGAAGTCGCCGAGAAACTCCGTCTGGGTGAAGGTGTACGACAGCGTCGCCGGCAGCCGCACCTGCCAGCCGATCTCCGGCTCGGTATCGGCGCGGACCTCGACCCCGTAGATGTCGGCGTTGCCGCCGTTGAACTGGCGATCGACGTCCTCCGGGTCACAACCGCTGCCCTGCCGGCAAGTCGCGAGGATGTTGTCGTAGGCGTTGTAGAAGCCGATCACCTCGCCACGAACCAGCTCGCCGAGGTAGCGCGCACCAACTTCGGAATTGATGCTCTCTTCGGGATCGGCCTCGCTCGATTGACCCGGCGCGACCGGGCTGAAGCCGCGATGCACCCCGCCGAGCAGGCTGAAGTCGTAAGGTAGTGCGATCACGGCGCCGACACCGGGGATCACCACGTTTTGAACGTCACTGTCTTTGCGCTCTTCACCGCCGGTCAGCTCCGGCAGCCGATCGCGGTAGTCGGTATGGATTGACTCGAAACGGATCCCGGGGGTCAAGGTCAGGAAGCGCCAGCTCACCTCGTCGCGCAGATAGGTCGCCACCGCCAGCGCCTCACCGCTGTTGTCGCCGATCTGACGAATCGGATCGGTGGTGCGCACCACCGTGCGATTGATCATCCGATACGGCTCCTCCGTGTGGTCGCGCACCACTTCGTCGTAATGAACCCGTAGCCCGATATCGATGGCGTGCTCGAGCGGACCGGTCTGCGGTGTCCACGAGCCGGTCAGCTGGACTCCTTGCGAGACGAACTCGCGCGCATTAGTGCCGATCAGCAACGTCTCGAGCGGCGTCGTCGAATCGGAGTCGCCGCGCAGCACCGAAAGATAGACGGCGTTGCGGCCGGTCGAGTTGGCGAAGACATCTTGCAGATCCGGGGCGCCGTCCTCGAAGCGATTGAGCTTGCGCCACGAACGGTCGAGGTCATGGCGGTAGCCGGTGACGAAGAAGGAGAGCTGGTCATTGACCGCGATCTCTTGTGAGAGCTCGACCTGCCAGCGTTCCCAGTCCATGCGGTCGCGCTGGCTCGCGGCATAGCGCCGGTAGGGCTTGCGCTCGAAGTCGTCGTCGCTGAGACCGAGATAGGTCTCGTTGGAGAGCTCGTCGGAGAAGCCGACCTTGACCGCCGAGACCATGTCGAGGCCGGCGAGCGACCAGCGGTGATCCGCCTTCAGCATCACCTCATTGCGGCTGAAGCCGGTGTCGTCACCGCCGTCGAGGTCTTTGAACCCGTCGCTCTCGAGATGGACGTACTCGATCAAGACCCCGCTGTCGCGCCAGCGCGTGCCGGCCCAACCGTGGGTCTTCCATGTCTCGCGCGCTCCGAGCGAGATGTCGACCATCGCCTCGGGAACTTCCGGAATCGGACGGGTGACCAGATTGAGCGCGCCACCGATGGTGTGGGGTCCGTACTGAATCGACGCCGGTCCCTTGAACACTTCGACGGCGGTCATGCGCGTCGTCAGCGGAAAGTAGTAGGCGGCGGGCGCGGCATAGGGTGCCGGCGCGAAGAGGATGCCGTCCTCCATCAGCGTCACCTTGGCGCTGCGGTCGGAGCTGGCGCCGCGGATGCCAATGTTGGGACGCAAACCGAAGCTGTCCTCCTCGCGGACGTAGACGCCGGGAACTTCCTGCAGGACACGGTGGATGTCGTCGTATTCGGTCTCTTGCAAGCGACTCTCGTCGACGACGTGCGCCGAACCGGGCAGCTGCGCCACGTCTTCCTCGTCGCCGACGATGCTGATCACCGGCACCTCGGCGCGTGGAGTCAGCTCGGGGGCCGCTGCGCTGTCGATGCTGGCGGGATCCTGAGCGAGCGCCGCCGGAACGAAGAGCCCAGCGAGCAGGAGAAACGGTATCGAGCGAACCAACACTTGCTATCCTTTCGAGCCTCACTCGCCCGCAAGCGCGGCGAGCTGTGCCGGCACCGGCAGCGGCGGGTCCTGAGGTGCGGGCAAAATCCAGCTCGCGCTCGTGACGCCATCGTCGATCCGGGTGAGATCGACGCTCGGGTCGATCATCAAGGCCGCCCGCCGTCCATTGAGCGATACCCAAGCCTCGGCGCGCACCTCCGGGTCGCGGACGCCGCGGGCGCGCAGGTCGGCGGCGATGTGGTGAGCCAGCTGCAGCACCAGATCCGGCTGGCCCGCCATCTCATTGGCTTGGCGCCAGGTGAGGTAGCGCGTCGGGCTCAGCTGCCAGCTGCGGCCGCTGTCGCGATCGCGGACGTGATAGGTGATGCTGCCGTTCTTCTCGCGCACCATCACTTTCCACGCCCAGCGCATGCCCTGCTCGTTCCACAGCACGTCGCCGGGGTAGGCGAGGTGGCGCAGCGGCAGAGCGACTTGAACGATGCAGAAGACTGCGATGGCCACGGCTGCGGCGCGGCTGGGGAGGTAGGAACCTCCCCCTTGCCCCTTCCTTGAAAAGGAGGGGGACACATTTCCCGGAAAGCGACGGGGCCAGTCGGGGGCGAAGAAGATGGTTGCCAGAGCGGTCATCAAGAAAGGGAACAGACCGATGTCGAAGAAGACGTGGGTCAGGAGGTGAAAGACCACTACCAAGGCGTAGGCGAACGGGCGGGTTCGTCGCAGCGACAACCACAGCACGATGGTGGTGTCGAAGAGAAAGCCGCCCCAGCTCATCGCGTAGGCGACCCAGCCTGAGGCTAACCACGAACCGATCAGAGGCGTCTCGTCACGCGCGGCAAGCCAGATGCCGAGCGGTTGCGCGTGCAACAGCCAGTCGCTGCCGAGCTTCGCCAGCCCGGCGTTGAGATAGACCACGGCAACCTGAAAGCGCAGCAGATAGAGTACCCACGCCGGCACCGTCGTACTCGGGCTCGGGGTGCGGCAAGCATCCCACGACCACACCTGCCCCACCGGCAGGAAGATCATCAACAGCGCGACGATGGAAACCAGGTAGTAGTGATTGAGGTAGTTGGTGACGTCCACCAGCTCGACGTAGGTGAAGCCGATGAAGAAGAGGGCCGCCGCCAAGCGAGTCCGGTAGCCCGCCGCCAGCGCCAGTGCGAGCCCGGCGAGGAGTGCGTAGTGGGCGTACATGCCGGCGCGCGACCAGACCCCGACCCAAGCGAAGCCCCAGTATTTCAGGAAGATCTTGGGCTCGACGTAGAGCACTTCGATCCAGCCCTCGGCCATGAAGCGGACGAGGCCGGCGAAGAGGATGGCGCCGAACAGGATGCGCACCACGGCGAGGCTCGCCGCATCGACGGGACGAGCGAGCCAGTCGCCGGCGGCGGCGACATCGTCAGTCATTGTCGCCGGCGCCCTCTTGGGGGATGGTCAGGTTGAGCACGGTGACCAAGTCGGCCTTGAGATCGTCGGTGAGCTCTTTGAGCGCGATGTAGGCATTGCGCACCGAATCGACGTCGTTGGCGAGCGCCGCGCTGAAGGTGCCCGGGATGGCCTCGACGGCAGCGATCGCCGCTTCGAAATCGGCAATCATCTCTTCGGCGAGCTCGCCGGCGCCACGGGCGCGGAGGAAGTCGTCGAAACCGACACCGGCGGCATCGCCGAGGAAGATGCGCTGCGCCGTCTGCAAGTTGCGGAGGATCTGCTCGCGCGAGGCATCGGCAAATCGCGATTCCGCCAGCTCCGGACATGCATTGGCCATGCAGTCGGGATCGAGCCCCGCCGGCAGAGCGAGCTTGCGATCTTTGACGATCAGCTCGACGTAGAAGATCGCGGCGAATACTTCGTCGATCGCTTCCTGCGCCGAGTCGTAGATCGAACCGCTGCGCCCGGCATTGGCGAGTTGCCCGGCGAAGTTGCCCCCGGCGGGCTCCCAGGCGTCGCGCAGCTCGACCGCACGGCGCTGCACGTCGGCGGCGGCGCTGGCGGCGTACTCGGCGCGTCGCAGGTTGACCTCACCGCTGTTGACCAACGCGGCCCAGCTGCCGCTGGCGTTGATGTCGACCGCCGAGGCACAGGCATTGGTCTGGTCTTGGTCGAAGAGCAGATACTCGAGCGCATCGAGACCGCGGGTATTGACCAGCTCGCGGGTGAAGAAATCGGGAGAAAGGTAGTCGCGACTGACGGTCTCCTGGTCGACGCGGCACGGGTTCACCGTCGGCCAGGAGTAGATCTCGTCGCGCACGCCCTGGCCGCCCATGGTCATGTTGATCGGACCCGCTGGACCGATCTGGAGCACCTCGATCGCTTGCCACGATTGCATCGCCTGTCGCCATGCCGCTTGCGCCGCCTCGCGCTCGGCAGTGCCGCCGCCCGCCGCCGCCGCCGTTTGCCAGGCGGCAGTAGCGGCGGCGAGGGCGGCGCTATCGTTGGCGAAAGTACGCAGCGCCGGCAGCACGGTGCGGTCGCTGAAGGTCCGCAGCAAAGCGTTGCGATCGAACTCGGTCGGGCCCGACGGCCCGCCGTTGTCGTCGTCGTTGTTGTCGGTTCTGTCGCCACAACCGCCACACGCCAGCGCCAGCAAGGTCAGGACGACCGCCGCGATCGGCTGCAGTTTCATCTGATGCTACCTCAGCTCAGCCAGCCGTCGGCGTGCGATAGGAAGCGATCTCGGCGGCATCGAGATCGTAGGCGTCGGCGACGGCCTGCTCGACGGCCGGCACCGCGGCAGTGAATGCGGTGTTGTCTTCGACGAAATCAGCCGTGGTCGATTGGTTCAGGTCGGTGCGATTGATCCGCAGCGCGCTGAGGACCTGGTCGAGTTGCGCATCGGAGATGACGCGGCCTTCGCCCGCGAGGGGTCCGCTCTGCGGGTCGGGCAAGCCACGGAAGCCGATCGCCAAGCCGCCGCCTTCGCCAAGCTGATGCAGCGCCTCGATGTAATCGTTGTCGCTAGTCGCCGCCGAGGCGAGGGTCAGACCGCGGTTGGCATAGAAGACGGTGCGCGCGAGCATCGACTGCTCCCACAAGCGGAAGAACATCCGCAGCGCCTCGTCGCGTTGTGGAGCGCAGGCGCCGTCACCGGCGTACGCCTTGGCTGCCGTCAGGGCTGCGGCCATCTCGGCGTGAAAACCCATTTGGCGGCTGTAGCTCGCCGAATGCACCAGCGTTCCGGCGGGATCGAGGTTCTCATTGGCGCCCCAGGCGGCGGCGATGGCATCGATGGTGGCTTCGTCGATCTCGTCCTCGGTCAGGCTGACGGCATAGGGATACAAGGCGCCGCCTGCGAAGAGGCCCTTGTCGACGATCTGGCGAACTTCGATACCGCCCAAGTTCAAACCGCGGTCGCTGTTGCCATAGATGCCGCCGGTGCTCGCCGGCGACCATTGGCCGCCGACGATCGGGTCGTGCGGCGAGGCGGCAATCAAGGCGATGAACTCGACGAAGGCATCGTCGACGATCGGATCGAAGGCGGGGTTGGCGACATCGGCGAGACTGACCGCGCCGGTGTGGTAGAGCTCGGCGAGGTGAGGGACACCGCCGAGGACGACGGTGCCTTGCTCGGCACCGCGCATCGCCGGATTGCCGGTGAGCTCGGTCAGCGCGGCGCGCAGCGCGAGAGCTTCGCTGGCGTTGGTGGCCCAATTGGGAGCGGACCAGGGAGCAGGGGAAGTGATAGGGCATTCGGCCGTGACGGTCGGGGTGGCCGTCGGCGTTGGAGTGCTAGCGCCGCCGGTCGGAGTGGCGAGGGCGTTACAGCCGAGGAGGGCATTGTTGACGGCGACCAGAACCTCGTCGACGGTGACTTGGCCGTCGGCGTTGGCGTCGCCGACGCAATTGGTGCATTGCGCCGAGACGGCGGTGGCCAACGTCAGCAACGCTACAGCGATCGCTGCCGCTGTTATCGGAAAAAATTTTGTCATCGCTTCGATCTCCCGTTTTTGACGCCCTGCGTTACTGCCGGGCGGATTTTGAAAATCAATTTCAACTGGCCCTGTCAAGTAGCGAAGCGACAATCGCCCCAGGTTGGCGGCCCCCCTTTCCAAAGCGGGCAGCGCCGGCGCGCTCGGAGAGCGCGCGCTACAGCGTGGCCGCAGCGGTCTGCTTCTCAACTACCCTGCGGCTTGCTAGCTTCCGCCGATGCGCCTGGCGACTTTCACCCACGGCGGCACCACCCGCACCGGCGTGGTCGTCGCGGAACAAATCGTCGATCTCGCCGCCGCAGCTCCCGAGCTGCCACGCGATCTCAAG
>DASPMH010000065.1:0-5562 GCA_035627175.1 Terriglobales bacterium
CTGTTGCACAGCCGCCGCATGTGCTGCAGCAGCTCGAGCGTCGCTGCCGTGGTTTCCGCCAAACCCTCGCTGTCGCGCTGCGAGCGCTCGAGCAGCTGCTCCCAGCGAATACCGTCGGCGGCCGAGTACAGCAGCAGGCACTCCGCCTCGAGGCCGTCGCGGCCGGCGCGGCCGGTCTCCTGCTGGTAGTGCTCGATCGACTTGGGCATCGCGGCGTGGATCACCGCGCGCACGTCGCTGCGATCGATGCCCATACCGAAAGCGACGGTGGCGACGATCACGTCGAGCGCTTCCGAAGTGAAGGCCTCCTGCGCCTCGCGCCGCGCGTCCGGGTCCATGCCGGCATGATAGAAGGTCGCGCGCACGCCGCGCTGCTGGAGGAATTCCGCCAGAGCCTCGGTGTCGCGGCGACTGATGCAGTAGACGATCACCGCCTGCCCGGCGTGGCGCCGAATCGCCGCCAGCACCTGGGCCTCGGGATCGACCCGCGGCACGATGCGGTAGACGAGGTTCGGCCGATCGAAGGTGCCGACCAGCACCTCGGGTTGCGCCAGATGTAGTTGAGCGATGATGTCCGCGCGGACCCGTTCGGTCGCGGTGGCGGTGTAGGCGTGCACGCTCGCCTTGGGGAAGCGCGTCTTCAGCTGCGCCAGCTGGCGGTACTCCGGCCGGAAATCGTGACCCCAATGGCTGATGCAATGCGCCTCGTCGATGGCGAAGGCACCGACCTCGAGTCGCGACAGCAAGGCGAGGAAGCGTTCGGTCAACAGCCGCTCGGGCGCGACGAAGAGCAGTCGCAGCTCGCCGGCGACGGCGCGCTGCTCGACGGCGCGAACCTCGGCATAGGTCATACCGCTGTAGAGCGCCGCGGCGGGGTAGCCGACCTCGCGCAAGCCGTCGACCTGATCTTTCATCAGCGAGATCAGCGGCGAGACGACGATGTCGAGGCGGCCGGCGACGGCGGGCGGCACCTGGTAGCACAATGATTTGCCCCCGCCGGTCGGTAGCACCGTCAACGAGTCGCGCCGCTCCAGCCCGGCGCGGATCGCCGCCTCCTGCAACGGCCGCAGCGAGTCGTAGCCCCAGTACTGCCGGACGACCGCTCGGATGTTCGCTTGCCCGCCCGTCGATGTCACCGCACCAACATCGCAAGGTGGCGTATGTCGTTCAACGGGTCGTTTGCGACGCTTACTTGATGCCGACGACCATCGAGTCGGGGCCGGCGAGATGCTCGACGTAGGTCTCGCGGAAACCGACCTCGGCCATCCAGCCACAGGCATCGGCGCCGGTGTAATCGAAGCCGCCGGGAGTCTCGATCAGCATGTTGAGGCTCATCAACAAGCCGACGATGTTGCTGCGGCGCTGATCGTCGATGATCGCCTCGTAGACGATCAACGCACCGCCGGCAGGCAAGGCATCGTAGGCCTTGCGCAGCAGCCCCATCTTCTCGTCCTTGTTCCAGTCGTGCAGGATGTGCCCCATCACGTAGACGTCTGCCGGCGGCAGGGCATCCTGGAAGAAGCTGCCCGGATAAAAGCGCAGCCGATCGCTCAGGCCGAAGGAGCGGACGTAATCTTCGAAGATCGGCTGCACCACCGGCAAATCGAAGCCGCCGCCGCGGAGGTGCGTGTGTCGCAACGCCACCTGCACCGGCACACAGCCCTGGGCGCAGCCGACGTCGATCAAAGTCTGGTATTTCTCGAACGGGAACTTGGCCGCGATCGCCTGGGCCGCGGCAAAGCTGACCCCGGTCATCGCCTGGAGGAACTGCTTGAGTCGCTGCGGATCGCTGTAGAGGACTCCGAAAAAGTCTTCGCCGGTCCGCGCCTCGTTCTGCGGCTCGCCGCTGCGCAAGGCCTGGGTCAGATTGGCCCAGTACGGATAGAGCCGGGCGTTGGCCATCTCGAACAAGCCGCCGATGTAGCTCTGCTTGTTGCGATCGAGATAGTGATCGCTCAGCGGTGTATTGCGATAGCCGCGCTCGTCACGCTCGAGCACGGCGAGAGCGACCAAGGTATCGAAGAAATCGCGAGCACCGCGGGGATGAAGACCGAGTCGCTGGCGCAACGCCTCCAAGGGCAGCGGGCCGCTCTCCGCCAAGATGGTGAACAGATCGAGCTCGACGGCGCTCAACACCGCCTTGGGGCCCCAGAAGCCGAGGCCGAGCTGAATCAGAGGTTCGGGCGACAATTGTCCAGCAGCGTCGTTGGCCATCGGCGCAGTTTACTGCTGCTGCCAACGGAATCCAGAGCTGTAGCAACCTTGCGAACAACTTTGCTGCACCCGGCATTGCCCCGGCAGTGTGGCCAGGTAGATTGCGCCGCGATGCAGCTGCACCGCAATCCCTTAGGTACCGAATCGCCGTCGGGGCGCGCCGTGGCGGCAGGACAGGTGCTGCTCAACGCGGGCCTGCTGCTGATTGCGGTCGCGTGGGCCATCGGCGGCCACCGCCGCGCCTTGGTGATCGCGGCTCTGGTGCCGCTGGTGTTCGTGCCCTTTTCCTACGCGCGGGTGCGGCTGCAGGATCACCTCGCCCGCCACCTCGGCGCGCCCTGGATCTGGCTGGTCGCTGCCGCCGGACTCGGCCTCGACGCGATCATGGCGGCGCAGTTGATCACCGCGCGCAGCACCCCGCCGGCGTGGCTGACCGGCCACTTCGTTCAGTGGATCGGCGCGGTATGGTTCAGTGCCCACGCGCTGCTGTTGCTCGGCTACGCTGTCGCCGCGCTGGCGCGGCTCGCCGGCAAGCCGCTGGGGCGGCTGCGGCCTTCCTCCGCGCCGCGAGCAGATGCAGACACGGCCCTTCTCGGCCGGCGCGAGTTGTTGCAGAAGGCCGCCCTTGCCGGGGTAGCCGTACCGTTCGGCGTGTCGCTCTCCAGCACCAAGCTTTCCTACGATTTCCGCGTCGAGGAACGCGTCATCGTAGTGCCCAATTGGCCTCGCCAGCTCGATGATCTGCGGGTCGTCCATCTCTCCGACATCCATGTCGGTGGCGCGATGGATCGCGCCCGGCTGATGCGCGTCGCCGAGCTGACCAACCGCTGCCAGCCGGATCTGGTGCTGCACACCGGCGACTTCCTGACCCACCGCCAGGGCAATTTCGACGAGCCGCTCTACCAGGCGCTGGCGACGGTGCGCGCCCCGTTGGGCCAGTGGGCCTGCCTCGGCAACCATGATTACGACAACCTGCCGCGGTTGCTCGCGCGCATGGGTCAGGCGGGCGTGACCGTCTTGCAGGATCGCTTGGCGCGCCTGGCGGTCGCGGGCGAAACACTCGAGATCGGCGGCCTCGACTACGTTTTCGCCCGGCTACAGCGGCAGCAGATCTTCGCCGAGGTCGTGCGCGCCTGGGGCGAGCATCAGGGAGCGCGGCTGTTGTTGAGTCACGACCCGAGCACCTTCGGCAGCCTGCCGCAGGGAGGCGGCGATCTGGTGCTCGCCGGTCACACCCACGGCGGTCACGTCGGCATCCAGCTCGACCAGCAGCGTGCCATCACCGTGGTAGGTCTCGCCGGCCTCGCCGACCAAGGCTTGTTCGAGCGGCCCGACATGCGGATGTACGTCACCCGCTGCGTCGGCTTCTACGGCTACCCGATGCGCATCGGCATCCCGCCCGAGATCGCCCTGCTCCGCCTACGCAGCGCGTGAACCCGTCGGTCTAGTCCGTGACCGTCCGTGTCGTCCGTGACGGTCCGTGACCGTCCGTGTCCGTCCGTGACGGTCCGTGCCGCCGCCACGGACGGACACGGACGGACACGGACGGTCACAGACCGACACGGACGAAGGATGGCGAACACCTGAGTGTGCGCCCCCCTTCCCAAAGGGCTGAGGCTTTCGCCGGCGAAAGCCTCAGCGCCGCAGGCGCGGATTTCTGCGAAGGGCATCCGGCTCGCCCCAGTATCGAATCCCCCTTTTGCCAAAGGGGCACGACGAACGCTTCAAAGAGTTCCCTACTCCGGCCCGCGCACGGCGCGCACGGCGCGATTTATGCCGTCGCTCGAGAAGGTGGTGTGGCCATGAAGAAAATTGATGAACCACTTGTTGCCGATCGCCCCATCGCGGGTGGTCGAGCTCCAGAACGGCGTCGGCGGTGAGCAGCTGCAGCTGATGCCGTTGCAGCCGAGGGTGCAGCCGCTGCCGAGCTGCGGTCGCAGCGCCGGGTTGTTGCTGCCGAGGTCGAGCAGCGAACGGAGCTCGTTGAGGTTGGGGAGACGCCAGTCACAATGGTTGGCGAAGCACGGCATGGTGTTGAGTGCGGCGATCTTCACGTTGAAGGCATCGCTCCAAGTGTAGCCGTTGTTCTGGTCGTGGATCGAGCCGTCGTCCGAAATCTTCTCCCAGGTCAGACCGGTGTTGGTATCGGTGAAGGTACCGTCGCCGTTGTCGATGTAGGAGAACGGCGGGCCTATCTCGAGGTCACCGTCGTCGTCGTTGATGAAGGTCACCGTCTGGCCGGTCTTCGCCATCGTGCTGCTGAAGCAACCTTGGTAGTTGAAGCCGCAGTTGCCCTTGCATGCGAGCGTGCCGCCGTCGGGAAAGCCGACACTCTCGCAGGTTTCGCCGGCGAGATTGGCGCTGTCGCATTCCTCGTTGGCGTCGATCACACCGTCGCCGCAGACCGTGTTGCCGGGGCCGCAATTGATATCGAGGGCGTTGTCGTGATCGCCGTCGAGGGCGGCGTCGATCTCGTCGAGCGCGGTGACGGCGTCAGTGTACTTGGCATCGCCACCAAGGGCGACGATATGCGGCCGAACGGCAGCGAGCCACTCGAGTGCACGGGGGTACTGCACCGAAATCTGCTGGTTGGCTTCGCAGCGGCTGGCGACGATCTGGCAATCGGCCCATTCCTCGACCGTGTCGAGCGAGCCGTCGCCGCCGAACACCGAGCAGTAGGCATCGAGATTCGCCGCTTGCAGACCTTCGGCGACCCCGCTCGGGGTCAGTGACAGGACTTGCTCGACGCTATGCGCGAGACTGGCGACCGCGGGATCGCAAGCCTTGCGCATCTTGGTCTTCGCCTTGGCGGAGACCGTCTTATTGGCGTCGGCGGTATTGACCAATTTGCGCAACGAGCCGGCGCAGGCTTTGGCGGCCCCCGCCGGGTCGGAGGCGCCACTCTTGATCAGAGCGCCGGAGATTTTCTGCAGGCACTTGGCTATCGCCTTGGTGCGCGCTTTGACGTGCGAGGCGGATTCCTTGGCGGCCGCCTTCTGACATTTGTCGAGGCTCTTCTCCTGCGCCGTAGCGGTAGCGGCGATCGACGAGGTCAGGGCGATGGCGAAGGCGAGACTGCGGATGCTGAGATGCTTCATGTCGGCTCCTTCGCTCACAGACCGCCGCGCACGGCGCGAATCCGCCGTGCGGTGCCCTTGGGATCGAAGACGATCTGACCGTTGGCGAAGTCGACGGTCCACACCTGCGAGGTATCGAGCACGTAAGTGGTCGAGGTGTAGTACGGATTGCTGGCGGTGCAGCTGCACGCCATCGTCACCGAGGTGCACCCCGCGGTGCAGTTGTTCTCGAAAGCGCTGTAGGTGGCGGGGGTGTTGGCGCCGTAATTCA
>DASPMH010000066.1:0-7779 GCA_035627175.1 Terriglobales bacterium
CGAGACGAACCCAAGGACCTTGCCGACGTGTGGGGATTCGCATGCAAGCTCGGGCTCCCGATCGAGGCAGCGATCGGCAATGCTCAAAGCAAAGCCGCCGGGATCTTTCCGGCCGACCTCGCCCGAAAGTTGATTCGAGCGTCGCCCGACGACTGGTCGCTGGTAAAGTGGATTGACGCCCCGCCGGTCAACGAGTTTCTTGCCGACCTGCAAAGGCTCGGAGAACAACTCGTCCTCTGAGCCGTGAGGCCACGCCGCAACCGCGGTCGCGGCGTGGAGGCTCTGCAGCGCGCGATTGCACTCACGCTCCTGCTGATGGCCGGCCAAAATCAGATCGATACATGAGCGCTGGTATGAGGGTCGTTTGCACACCCAGCTCGCGCTCGTTGCGGCTCGCGCTCGGCGGAAGACGCTGGAGCGACTACATGGCGCGGTAAAAGCCACTGCCGCAAGCTCCACAACGAAAACGTTTCGTACGGTATATCGCAACAGCGCCCTGACGATCGGCATGTCGACCACCTGCCAGGCGAGGCAAACGACGGGCACCGGTTGCGACAGCGGGCTCGCGGTGGTTCCCGGACCGCGACATGAGCCTTCTGAATCCCACGAGTTACCAGGACGCGCACGACTTCGATTGCGTGCACGTGCATGAGCACGCAATCGAATGGCATGAGCGAGCACCGACGCGCAGCCGTTTGCAGTTGCGCGTCGGTGCTCCCGTGACCTGATGACTTACCAAGCCGCCGTCTGCCGACGGCAGCTACATGGCCGTGCTCAGCGTAAGATTAGAGGTCTCAGGTCGGTTCGTTCGGCGGCAAGGAGTTGGGGTATTCGATGGCGCAGTCGGCGCCGAGGTAAAAGCCGGACATCTGGCAGTCCGTCGAAGCCTGCAGCGTCAGACTCGACTGCTGATAGTCGAAGCGGAAGTAGCTTTCGGTGCTTTGACCTGTGCCGGCATTCGACGTCACGGTCAGCCTGACCCGCCAGAAAATGTCCTGGCCTGCGTCCGTGCCCGCCAGCGACGGCAAGGAGTTGGGCAGGATCGTCAGCACCGGGCCGTGGTATCCGCTGATCCCGGCGGATGCGTACGGAGCACCTGCCA
The DNA here is from genome assembly GCA_035627175.1 of Terriglobales bacterium. Taxonomy (GTDB): domain Bacteria; phylum Desulfobacterota; class Binatia; order HRBIN30; family HRBIN30; genus DASPMH01. Next base: position 1,103 of record DASPMH010000066.1, read on the forward strand.
ATCCAGGCGGCTTGAACAGCTCCCAGTGATACGACGGAGCCGGGTCGCCGGGGCAGCGCGAGTTGTCGACGGTGGCGCTGGCGTCAAAGTAATTGGCGATGGTGCCGTCGAGCGGATTGATGGCACAGCCACCGGCGTTGATGCTCTGCGGGACGCAATTGTTTGCTCTTGGATCCGGTGGCACCGGCGGAGATTGGGGGTCATCGTCCAGGTTGACGTCGATGTGAGGGATGATCGGGCCACTGGCCGTGCAGTGAGTCGGCGTCGGCGTAGCGGAAGGGAGCTGCGTCGGGGTGTCGGTAGCCGTATCCACCGGCGTAGCCGGCGGAGTATCAGTCGGGGTAGCTGTCGGCTCGGAAGTCGGCGTGGCGGTATCCGCAATCATCTCGGTAGCGGTTGCTGAGGCTGTGGCCGTCGTCGTCGGTATAGACGAGCGGCACTCGGCTGAGTCGCGGCTGTCCACCAGATAATCGCCGTTGTCGTCCGCGGCATCGACGCAGCGCTCCGCTTCGCTGCAAGTAACGCGGGTAACGCGGCCGGGGTTGTCGACGCATTTTTCGGCGGCCATCACCCGACAACCGACCTTGCCGCGCGAACTGCGTTCGATGCACGTCACCGCGGCGAAATCTTCCGGATAGCCGCAGTTCGAACGCGCATAGGCTTTCTTCACCCGCGCCTTGCACTTGTTGCGCAATGCTCCGTTCTTGGTCGCCTCGCTTAGAAGCGATCCGGCACAGCGCCGGTAGGCGCGTTTGCTCTTGCCGTCGCTGCCATCGAACTCCGCGCATGGGCAGGTGGCCGCGATCAGATCCTCGAGAGCGGCGATCTGATCCGCATCGACGGCCACCGCCGGGTCGTCGCCGGTCAAGCATGTGCTGTCCGCTCGGCCCCAAGCCGGCGGCGCCATCAGGGCGATCGAGCCCAGTGCGGCGAGGATGATGGGTGTGACGTTGGTCGACATGGCCCAACGTGTAATTCGCCGGCCCGCGAAGAAACTTGATGGAGTCATACGAAATGCATACGATTTCGCGGTGCGTTGCCGCTTCGACAGCTTTGAGCTCGACCTCTTCCGGCGCGAGCTCCGGGGCGCGGCGTCGCCGCTGTCAATCCAACCGAAAGACTTGGATTTACTCGCCTATTTGATCCGCTGTCGCGATCGCTTTGCGACCAAAGACGAGCTCCTCGACCAGTTCTGGCCGGAGCCGGAAGCCTTCGAAGGATTATTGACCTCGGCCGTCAGCCGTTTGCGCCGGATCATTGGCGCCGATGCCATCGTCCGGATGCGACCGTGCAGCTATCGCTTCACCCGAACGATCCGCGAGGTTGAAGCACCGCAACCCGCGCCCTCCGACAGCGAACTGCGGCCGCCCGTCAGCGCCGACTTCGTCGGCCGCGTCGGCAGTCTGGTCCGTCTGTGCGAGGCGATCGACGCCGCACGTCAGGGCAGCGGCGGCGTTTTCCTGATCGCCGGCGAAGCGGGCATCGGCAAATCGCGGTTGATGGAGGAAGCGGTTCGCTACGCGCGTGCGGGGGGCACCGAGGCGCTCATCGCCCGAGCGGGGGAGGAGCACAGCCAGATACCGTATTGGCTCTGGCGCCACGCACTCGCCGATTACACTGCCGGCCGGCCGGCAAGTGGGCGCACCGCCGACCAGCCCGACGGTATCGAGCTCGACTGGCCAACGCTCGAGCACGTCCCTCCGATCGGCGCGAGCCGCGATCCAAGGCTCGCCTTCTTCGACGCCGTCAGCGGTGTGTTCCTGCGAGCCGCCGCCGCGGCTCCACTGCTGATTGCTTTTGATGATCTGCACGCGGCGGACGTCGCTTCCCTGCAACTGCTTTGTTTCGTCGCCCGCCGCTGCAGCCGCGCCCGAATTCTGGTGATCGGCACGCTCCGTGACGCAGAGCCGACAACCTCGCAACTAGCGGCGGCCGCCTTAGCGACGCTGCGACGCGACCCCCGTTGCAGCTTTCTCTCTCTCCATCCGTTGAGCGAACAAGAATCGATCGCGTTCCTCAACCATCTTGGCGGAACGCTACCAGCCAGCGTGCGTGCCGCGATCCTCACCAGTGCCGATGGCAACCCGTTCCTTCTGCGCGAATGTTTGCACCGCGCCGTAGAGCGCCACGGTGACGACTCGCAAGCCGCTCTCTCCCCGAACACCGAGGTCGTTGCCGATTTGTTCGCGCCTCGACTCAATCGGCTGAGCCCCACGTGCTTCGACGTCCTCGGTGTCGCGGCGACTTGTGGTCGCGAGCTCGATGCGGCTCTCGCGCTGCGCATCTCGGGCTATTCGTCTTCCGAGTTCGCCGACGCCATCGACGAAGCGCGCGCCGCCCGCCTCATCGTGGCGGTGCGAGGGCGCAGCACGCAGCTGCGCTTTGCACACCAGCTCGTTCGCGATTTCGTCTACCAACGATGCTCGCCTGAGCGGCGGCGTCAGTATCATCGCCGTGCTGCCGAAATTCTCGAGGCCGAGTACGGCGAAGATCCGGGCGAGAGGTTGGCGGAGTTGGCTCACCATTGGGATGGTGCCGCCCACGATGATTGCGCCGAGCAGGCGATCGAACGTTTGCACGAGCTGAGCGACTGGATGTGGAACCGATTAGGTTTCGAAGACGCGATCCCGCAGCTCGAGCGTTGCCTTGCCCTGGTCGATCGCTATCGACCGAGTTGGAAAAATCGCCGGTGGCAAATCTGCATGTCACTTGCCTGGACCCACCAACGCCTTGGCGATCAAGTTGCCGCGAATGCGGCATTCGATCGTGTCCGCCAGATTCTAGGGGTGGAGCCGCCGCTCGCCGGAGACCGATCGTGCTCAGCGCTGCGGCTACTTGCGACCGCGGAGTTGGCGGCCGAGCGGCCGCACGATGTCGGCGAAGCGGGGGAGCGGCCGCTCCTGCCGCCGCCGTGCCAGCGTGGAACGATCGTCGCGCTGCGCATGGCGACCGAGGGCTTGGAGCGAGCTCGTCAATATGGTGATCCGGCGATCCTCGCCTCGGCGCTGATGCAACTGTGTTGGCGAATACCGGACGTCTACAGCGACGAGCGTCTGGCGCATTCGGTGGAGCTGATGCGGTTGGCGCGTGCCGGATCGGATCGAGATCTCGAGCAAGAAGCTCGCTTTCTTCATCTCCACTACCGGCTCGTGGGCGGCGACATCCGTGCCGTCGATCACGAGATTGCGGCGTTCGCTACAACTTTGGATCAGACCCCGGACCCGCTGTTTGCCTGGCTGCACCAATGCCTGCTCGCCATGCGTACGCACCTCGAAGGTCGCTTTGCGGAGTCGGAGGCGCACGTCCTGCGAGCCAACGAGGTGGGCGCCGAATTGCCGCCTGCGGCGACGCAAACGGTAGTGGCCGGACAGCTGTTCGCAATCCGAACTTCGAAAGGGCGAACCGCGGAAGCCTTGCCGCTGCTCGAGATGGTACTGGCGGCATCGCCGCGCCAAACGGGGGCACGAGCGGTGGTAGCTTCCGCCCTGTGCGAGCTCGGGCGTTTCGACGAAGCGCGCGCCAACATGGAACTGCTTTCGGCGAACCGCTTTCGGGCCGTGTTCGACTCGCCGGTCGACTGGTTCCCGACCTCGGTCGGCCTGGCGCGGACATGCGAACGCCTGGGGTTGCGGCGTGAGGCGGCGGTGCTCTACGACGCCATTCTTCCTTACGCCAACACCTGCGTGGTCGGCGCGGTGGCACTCAATTGTTACGGCGCGACGGAGGGCTACTTGGCCATGTTGGCGGCCGCGATGGGACGACGCGGCCAGGCCGCCCGACATTTCGATGCGGCGCTGGTGACCAACGCTCGGCTGGGCGCCTGGCCCGCTCTCGCGCACGCGCAATACGAATATGCTCGATTTCTGCTCCGCGGCCGCCGCACCGACCGCGCTCACGCGCCTGAGCTGCTGCGCCGAGCACGGGCTACTGCGGTCGACATGGAGATGAGCGGGTTGGTGGAATGGATCGACGCGCTGCGTTGATGTGGTGATGCGATGACGGAGACGATCCTTTCCTTCGGCGATTGCGAGCTCGACTCCGAGCGCCGCCAACTGCGTCGTAACGGGACTCTGATTGCAGTCGAGCCTCGGGTCTTCGACCTGCTGCTCGAGGTGATCGACAAGCGCGAGCGGGTCGTCGCGCATCGCGAGCTGGTCGAAACGGTGTGGAAGGGCCAAGCGGTTTCCCGCTCGGCCGTCAACGCCGGCATGAGCCGGGTACGCTCGGCGGTGGGGGATCATGACGGGCGCTTGATCAAATCCTTCCGTCGCTACGGCTACCGCTTCATCGGTGAGGTGCAGCCGCGTTTGCGGGCGGCACCGACAACGGCGCTGATCGGACGCGGCCGGGAGCTGGAACTGCTCGAGTCGCTCGCCAGCCACGCGCGCAATGGGCACGGACGGATCGTGTACGTCCACGGCGACGCCGGCATCGGCAAAACTCGCTTGATCGAGACGCTCGCCTCACGCGCCAACGAGGCCGGGGTGCCGGTGTTTCACGGGCTGTGCGACGAGTCCGAGAACCCACCGCTGCTGTGGCCGTGGGTTCAGATACTCGGAGCGTGCATCGCCGCGCCCGGAGGGGACTTGCGGCGAACGCAACTGGCGGCCTACGGCGGCGAGCTGGCGCGCGTCCTCCCGGCATTCCGGGGGAGCTCCGCACCCCCTTCCCTCGCCGCTGACGACGCGGCGCAAGCGCGCGTCCGTCTGCTCCAGGCAATGACCGATGCCATCGCCCGTCTCGCCGTAGAGACTCCGATGCTGATGATCCTCGATGACGCCCAGTGGGCGGACGCCGACTCGATCCGCGTGCTGCGTCAGCTGACACGCACCATCCGACAGACCCGCCTGCTGCTGCTGGTTGCCGATCGCACTCCGCCGGCAGGGCGGCGTTTCACCGCCGCGGAGAACGATTCCACGGTCTGCCTGCCACTCGACCCTCTCGACCGCAGCGCGATCGCTGAGCTGGCAGCGGCACTGAGCGAAGAAGTGCTATCCGAGCGCAGGCTCGCGGCGCTTCATGATCTGAGTGGTGGCAACCCGTTGTTCCTGCGCGAATTGGTTCGGCATGCAGACTTCGGTGACGACGACGAGCCGCACGGCGTGCCCGAAACCCTGCATGAGCTACTCGAAAAGGATCTCGTCGACCTGCCGGCAGAGGCGCGGCGAATGTTGCAATACGCTGCGGCCAGCAGATCGCAAACATTCTCGCCGGGTACGCTGCAGCGCGCTGCTGGGATGAACGATGCCGAGCTCGTCGCTGCGATCGATCGGGCGGTGCGCGCCAGAGCCATTCTGCCCCTCCGCGATCAGTCGGACACCTACCGCTTTCGTCTGCCGTTGCAGCGACTGCACTTGCGATCGACGCTCACCCGCCCGCAGCGCGTGAAGATGCGCGAGGCGCTGCAGCGAGCGGAAAGCCGAGCGAGTCGCAGTCGCTGAGATCGCGGGTCTACGGCAGAGCCGATCTCGCGCCGTGCGTCGTGAGGCCATGAGAAGGCCCTCCTTGTTTTCCGAATTGTCAAATCGACGACTCCCGACACCAAGGGCACGGCCGGCCGGGCAAAACCGTCAAGGCCCGCAAGCGCCGATGCCATAAACTGTTGCGGAAGTTTTGGATCAGGACCAGGCGCAGGATGTCCTCGGCGTGCGAGTCGTCCTTGGCGAAAATCGAGGTCTTCGGCACCTCGTTGCGGTCGGGGAAGGTCTCCTTCAGCATGCGGTCACGGAAGGTGCGGATGATCAGGCGGATCTGGTCGATCGCGACGACGTTCCTGTCGAGGTCGCCGCTGTCGTAGGGCGGAATGGCGCGGTTGTAGACGACCGGCAACGGCTCCTTGCGCAGGTCCGCGCCGTCGTCGAGCAAGGTGTGCTCCTCCAGCTCCGGGTCGAAGCCCGGCTCGCCCTTCAGAACCGAATAGAGGCGCTGGATGGTTGAGATGACGACCTTGCTGGACGAGCCGATGGTGTTCGAGGTGAGCCGCGCGGCGAGCTTCGGCCAAGGTGCGGCCGAAGGTGACGATGTCGGGAAATGCGGGCAAGACAACCTGGTAGCCGCCGTCCGGAAGCGGCTCGAAGAACGCGGCGAATCGATGGGTCGGCAAGATGGAGAGATCCGCGTCGACGAGTTGGTGATCGCCATCACCAACAGCTTGGAGGGATGCAGGCACTCTCCTAGCATCTAAGAACCGTCCCCCATTCTCCGTTCGCGGCTTACGGCGGCGCGGAGCTGCCACCACTTCGCGCCGCAGCCGCGTGCATTTTCGAGCGCGCGAAGAAAACTCTCCTGCGCTGTACGACGAGTTGCCGATCCCGGAAGCGGCGCGAAAACGGGTCAGGACAATGGGTGTATCGCGGCGTCGTAGAGCTCGCGTACGTCGAGCTGCGCCGCAACCGAGGCGAGTTGGGCCGATTCACCGTCGCCCGCGATCCGCGAGGTCCAATCATCAGCCTCGCCGCGTGTCCAGACTTCGATCCGACGCTCGCGGTGCGATACCAGCACATACTGGCGCAGGGAGGGCACGCGCTTATAGTGCTCGAACTTATCACCGCCATCGTACTCCTCGGTGCCGCGGCTGAGGACCTCGACGATCAGCGCCGGGTTGGTCACCGCATTGCGATCATCGGGATCGCGCATGAGGGGACCGCAGACGATCGTGGCGTCGGGGTAGGTTGCAA
>DASPMH010000067.1:0-3041 GCA_035627175.1 Terriglobales bacterium
GAAAGCCTCAGCCCTTTGGGAAAGGGAGCGCTAGCTAAGAGCGTGATTTTGGGTGGAGCTTGCGCAGGTCGCCGATGCGCATGGTGAAGCCGGTGCGGTCGAAGTAATCGAGCAGCGCGATGCTGAACTTGCGGCTGACGCCGAGGAGGTCGCGCAAGCGGGCGGCGGTGATGCTGCCGGTTCGATCGATCTCGGCTCGCACGCGATCGCGCGCCGAGGCGATCGCCGGAGCGGCGTAGTAGAGCGACTCGTCGACCTTGACCACCTGCCCGGCGCGCACCAGCTCGCGCAGCAGCGGCAGCAAGGTGTTGCTGGCTATCTCGGCTGCGGCGGCGAGCTCGCGCAGATCGGGTGGGCTGAATTGCGCCTGGGTCAGCAGCGCGAGGAGCCGCTCTGCCTCGCGACCCAGGACCCCGCCGGGCGGCGGCGAATGGCCCGTGAGCCGCAATACATTTCGCTCGCGCAGCAGCGCACCCTCGCCGAGCAGCTCCTCGATCAGCAGTTGAAACCGCTTTGCCGGCCAGCGCGGTGCCACCCGACTGCGCAGCCACTCGATTGCGAAACCGGGCTCCGCCGGTGGGGCGCGGTGTGCCGCCTCAACCACCTCGAGTACCTTACATCGCAACGCCTGCCAGCGGGCGAGGTCAGTGATAGCGGTCGGCTGTCGCGCGTCCGGCAGCAGCCGCAGCGCGGTGCTGGTGCGCGCGGCCGCGACCAGCTCCTCCGGGAGCAAACCGCTGGCCTGAGCGAGGTCGCTGACATCGATGGCATCGTCGCCGGCATACGCCAGCAACGCGGCGATCAATGCCTCGGCGGATTGGGCAGCGTCCAGCTGCGGCAGCGCCTGCACCGCGCCATCGCCACGACGATGCCGGCGAGCGAAAGGATGGAGGACCATGCCGCCACCGGCGGTGCGGCTGCCGTTCTCGAGGCGCAGCACGAAGCGGTCAGCGCGGCTGAGAGCGATCGGCTCCCGCAGCACCACTTGCGCGTAAACTGCGGTGCTGTCGGGCGCGGCGGCTGGCAGCAGGATCACCTTGCCGAGGACCGCGGCGGTGCCGACATGGACGCGAACCGGCAAGTGGCTCTTCCAGGGCGGACCGCCGCGCGCGCCCAGCAGGACTGCATCGAAGCGATCTGTGGCGCGGTCGAGCCGGCAATCGCCCAGGACCTGGCCGCGGCCGATCGTGGCGCGGCCGGCGCCGGAGACATTGAGGGCGACGCGCTGTCCTGCCCGAGCGGCGCCCAGTTCGACCCCGTGACTCTGCACCGCGCGCACCCGCAGCTCGGCTGTGCCCGGTAGAACGCGCACCAGGTCGCCAGGGCGCACTGTGCCGCTGACGGCGGTGCCGGTGACTACCGTGCCGTGGCCACGCAGTGTGAACACCCGATCGACCGGCAGGCGGAAGTAGCCGCCCTCGGGTAACGGTGTCAGCGATTGCCACTGCTGTGAGAGGCATTGCCGCAGTGCCTCGATGCCGGCACCGGTAACGGCGGAGACCTTCAAGACAGGGGCTGCGGCGAAGCTCGTGCCGGCGGTGAGAGTTGCGAGCTGCCGGCGCACGGCGGCGAGCTGCGCCGGATCGACCAGATCGATCTTGCTGATCGCGATGACTCCGCGCGGTACCGCGAGCAGGCGGAGAATGTCGAGATGCTCTTCGGTCTGCGGCATCACCCCGTCATCGGCAGCGACGACGAGTAGCCCTAACCCGACACCATGGGCGCCGGCGAGCATGTTCTTGATGAAGCGTTCATGCCCGGGGACATCGATGATGGCGATCCGTTCGCCGCCGATATCGAGATGGGCGAAGCCGAGATCGATGGAGATGCCGCGGCGCTTTTCTTCGGCGAGCCGATCGGTGTCGATGCCGGTGAGAGCGCGCACCAGCGCGGTCTTGCCGTGATCGATGTGCCCGGCGGTCCCGATAACCCGCGCCATTCCGTAGGGGTGACTAGAATCGCCCCCTTTTGCAAAGGGGAGATGAGCTGTTGGATTTGGGGCCTAACCCGGCTATGGCGGCGCGAGGTTGGAGGAAAGCTGCATGCGCTATCATCGAATGGGGAACGTGCTGCGGGTGGTTGTGGCGGCGGCGGTGTGTCTGCTCGGGGCCCGCTACAGCGAAGCTCAGCTGTATGGCGCCGACGGCTCCGGCGGCAACGCGTCGAACCTCTACATCCTCGATCCCGCTAGCGGCAGCATCATTAGTACGGTCGGCCCGATCGGCTTTGCCGTGACCGGCCTCGCCTTCGACCCGACCACCGGCACTCTTTACGGATCAACTTCGCGGAACGAGCTGGCCGGCCTGGCTCCGTCCTTGATTACCATCAACACCGCAACCGGAGCGGGGACACTCGTCGGGCCGATCAACCTTGGAGGTCAAGGAGCCGCTGACATCGCGTTTCTCGCCGACGGCACCTTGCTCGGCTGGATCGAGCCGAGCAATGACGATTTAGCGACGATCAACAAGGCGACCGGACAAGCGACCATCATCGGTGAAGCCTTCGAAGGTACCTCCGAAGCCGGTTTGTCGGTCAATCCGGCTGACGAGGTATTCTTCGGTGGCGACGCGAGCGTCCAAGGTCTGCTCCAGATCAACCCGGCGACCGGCGCTGTGATCGACAGCATTCCGTTCTCACCCAGTCTCGACGTCGGCCTCGGCATGGCCTTCGATGCCAACGGCCAGCTGATTGCGATCTTTCAAATCAATTCCGATGATCGCGCCCTGGCCCGGGTCCATCCCACCACCGGTCAGGTGGTGATCGTCGGCGCGACTGTCGACGATCTCGATGCCCTCGCCCTCGCCCCGGGCACTCTCTTGCCGGCGATCGATTTCGCCGCCGAGAGCGCTCCTGCGCCGGCGATGTCGTTCGTCGCTTTGGCGGCAATGGTGTTGGCACTGCTCGGCGTCGGCGCCCGCTTCACCCGCTGAAACTCCCGCCGGGCACCAGCTCGCCTGCGTCGTAGATCGACCGCAAATCGAGCCACAGACGGTCCTCGGCCACTCGCCCGATGATCGGTGGTCGCGACCGCCGAAAACGAT
>DASPMH010000068.1:0-9348 GCA_035627175.1 Terriglobales bacterium
GACGCCGGTCGCTATGATCGATCAGAGCGGCCTCTACAGCGATGCCGAACGGCGCCGCTACGAGATCTCGACGCTCGGCCGGCTGGTGGCGTCGATTCGGCGCGGAGAAAAGGAATGCCTGCGCTTCTCGGCGGTGATCGACGAGAACCCCGAATTGCGCCACGACCTCGACATGGAGTGGCTGTCCGGCTTCCGCAGCCGCTGGTCCCTGCGCGGCTACCCCCAGTTCTTTCTGGCTCCAGGTGGCACCTACACCCCGGTGCATTGCGCCATGGAATCGAATGCCTTCGTCCAGGTCCATGGGCAAAAACACTGGATCCTGCAGTCGGCAATGTACCAGCCGCTGCTCGATCCTCCCGCCGACCGAATGCCTTACTTCCGCACCGATTTCCTCCCCGAGCAGCCGTCGGCGCAATTTCCTCTCGGCCCTTATGCTCCGGGAATGGAGGTCGTGCTCGATCCCGGGGACGTCCTCTATGTGCCACCTTTCGTCTGGCACTACGTCGAGAACCTGACGGCTACCATCGCCGTCGCTTATCGCTTCTTCTACATTCGCCATGCGCTGCGGTCGTCGTGGCCACTGACGCTAGCCAAAGCGCTCGCTACCAGGCCGTCCCTTTTTCACACCCTCGTCTGTCCTCGCCGGTCGTTGGAGAAGCGCTGCCAAGTCGATGGCTGCCCCTTCGCATTGCCTGACGCCAGCTGATCGTATGCGGCTCGCGCGGGGCACAAGCCGGTGATGCAGCTACGATGCGGACCGGAGCAGGGCGACAGTGCCGACGAGGCATTGACGACGATCCTATCGAGCGAACCCTACCTCGCCTACGCCAACTTCGCGCCGTTTCGGCGCCGCAGCGGGGCGTTGCAACGGCTGCACCACCGCCGCATGCGGCAAGCAGCGGACGGCTCAGGCCTCTTTGTAGCTAGAGATGCCGCCGGCCGGCCGCTGGCCGCATTGGCACTGGCGCCTCGGCTGTTCGATTCAGCCCATTTTGCCAGTCGGATGGCACGCGCCGATGCGCCGGTCGCCGTTGACGGTGGAGAGCGCCGTCTGGCGGTCCTGCGCGGTCTTTATCGCCAGGCAATCGAGGCGATGCGCGCGGCGGGCTTTCAGCATCTCTCGTTCAACTGCTCCTCCCATGACCGCGCCGCCTGTTGGGTGCTGCAAGAGCTCGAAGCATTCTACGTCGGCACCAAGATCACTTGGATGCAGACTCTCGACGGCCGAGCGCGTACCCAGCCGATCGAGAAGGGCCTGCGGCTCGAGACCTACCCAGCGGACAGGCTGCCGCTCCAACCGGCCTCGTGCTGGCAGCGACTGCATCGCTGGAGCGCGCAGGCCTTCGACCGCGGGCCGTTCGTCTTCGATCTCAGCTTCACCCGTGAACGCGCCATGGCGTTGTACCAGGTGTGGACGGAGCGGGCGATGACCGGCCAATCGGGCGATGTTCTGCTGGTGGTGAAGAACGACAGCGGAGAAGTCGTCGCTTTCCACTCGGTGATGAAGCTCGGCGATCTGTCGGATGCGGCCGGCCATGGCGTGCTCGGCCGGGGCATTGGCGGCACGCTTCCGGAGCACCGCGGTCTGTTTACCGCGCTGCAGCAGGAGTGCGCCGCGACCCGCCCCCTGGGGGCCGATTTTCTCGAGAACGAAACCCAGTCGTCGACCGTCGCCAGCATCCAGGTGTTCGGCAAGCTCGGCCATCAGTGCGCCCGCTCAACCGCGACTTTTCACCTTCGGCTCGATGGTGGCCTTCGGGGCCGCCATCCCGCCTCGGCGGTGCTGGCGGGCGCGGCATGAAGGTTTTGATTACCGGTGGCGGTGGCTTCGTCGGCTCGCATCTCGCTGATGCGCTGATCGCTCGCGGTGACGAAATTCTCATCCTCGAGAACGGGCCGATCGCAAAAATCCGCCACCTGCTGGATCATCCCGCCTGTACCTGCGTGCGCGACTCGATCTTCAATGTCGAGATCCTCGAGGCGATGGTGGCTCGCTGCGATCTGATCTACCACCTCGCAGCGGTCGTCGGGGTCGAGCACTACGTCAATGATCCTTACGAAGTACTCAACGTCAACGTCAACGGCACGCAGAACGTTCTCAAGCTCGCTTTCAAGTATCAGAAGCGAATCGTTTTCGGGTCGACTTCAGAGGTCTACGGTCGCAACCCGAAGGTGCCGTGGCGTGAGGACGACGATCGGGTCTTGGGATCGAGCCGTATCGATCGCTGGTGCTACTCGACCTCGAAGGCGGTCGGCGAGCATTTCTGCTTCGCCTATCGCAAGATGGGATTGCCGGTGACCGTGCTGCGCTACTTCAACCTCTACGGTCCGCGGCTCGATCGCCTCGACTGCGGCCGGGTGGTCACGATTTTTCTCGGTCAAGCTTTGCGCGGTGAGCCGCTGACGGTGGTCGGCGACGGCGGCCAGACCAGGTCCTTCACCTATGTCGACGATGCCATCCGCGCCACCTTGGCCGCGGCAGCGGGTGCGGCCGAAGGCGACATTTTCAACGTCGGCAGTCCGCAGGAGCATACCATCCTAGAGCTTGCCGAGAGCATCATCGCCCTGACCGGATCGCGCAGCGCCATTCGCTTCGTCTCGCAGGAGGAGATCTACGGCAGTAGCTACGAGGACATTCGCCGGCGGGTGCCGGACGTAACCCGTATGGAACAGGTGCTCGGCATCAAGGCGCAGACCTCCTTCGCCGACGGCTTACGCCGTACCGTCGAATGGTTTCGCCAGCACCCTCAGGGATTCGCCGCTGCCGGATGACGCTGCGCGAACAGCCTGGTAGCGATGCCGACCATCCCTCCGGGTGCGCCGGCGCAGATGCGATCGAAGTCAGTGTCGTCATCCCGGTTTTCAACGAGGCCGCAACCCTCGACGAGTTGCTCGATCGCCTGCTGGCGGTATTGAGCGCCTTGCCCTATCGCGCCGAGGTGGTCCTCGTCGACGACGGCTCGCGCGATGAGAGTTGGGCGATTCTGTGCCGCCGGGCTCGTCTCGATGACCGCATCCGGCCGTTCTCGCTGTCACGCAACTTTGCCAGCCAGGCGGCAGTTTGTGCCGGGCTGGAACTGATGCGCGGGCGTTGGGGCGTGATCATCGATGCCGATCTCGAAAATTGCCCCGAGGATATTCCGGCGCTGCTCGCGCCGTTGCAGAGCGGTCACGACCTCGTCTGCGGCTACCGTTTGTCGCGCCCGCTGAGACGGCGCATCCCTTCATGGCTGGTCAACCGTTACGTGCGCCACCGCACCGGATTTTCGGTGCGCGATATCGGCTGCGGCATGCGCGCCTTCGACCATCGCGTGGTGCGCGATCTCGCCGCCGCGGGAGAGGATCGGCGACTGCTGACGCCACTGTTCCTGCAGAGGTCCCGCAAAGTGGCTGAGGTGCCGATCCGTCCCGGAAGGATCCGCCCGGCCGGCGGGCATTCGTTCACGACGCTGCTCGGCATCGTTGCCGATTATTATCTGGTGACCGCCCGCCGGCCGTTCCTCTCCTTCGCCGTCGCGGCATTCGCGGTTTTGCTCGCAGGGTTGTTATCGCTGCTTGTCGCGCCCGGCGTGCTCCCTGGAGTCGCCTGCGCCTCGGGCGCCTTGGGCTTGTTGGCTGCGCTGGTCGGCGAGTACGCACAGCAAATCTACCGGCTGATGCGGCGCCAGCCGTTCTACGAGCTGCAAGTCAGCGACGAGCGGCGAGTAATCTCAGATCAGCCTCCGGAAGGATGCTGAAGCCTCTCGATCCCCGCCAGACCGAATTTCCTCGGGCCGGTGTATTTCAAATTGCAGCAGCCGTGGCAGCCCGGATAGACGCGCGCCCGGTGCGTCGCGACGCGAAAAGAACGCAAACGCTCGGAGTTCCACAATGTGGCGATACTCTCCTCGCGCATATCGCCGTCGGCGAGGTATGGGCACATCGGCGTGTAGCGGCCGTCGAATTTGATGCCGAGGCGGCTCCACAGCCCTTCGCACTGGTACTCGGCCGGGTCGAGCGAACGGTCGTCGGTGAAGTGACGCACCATCTCGTCGATCGGGACGTTCGGCAGCAAGCGAATCTGGATGCCGGCGCGCTCGCCCAGCTCGTAGCAACGGATCAGCTCGCGGCGCAGTAGCGCGGCATCGACGTCGGGACTCTTCGGCTGCGGCCGATGCAGCTGCTTGGCTTCGGCATTTTTGATCAGCTCGTTCTCGGCGATGAAGTTGACCACGTCGACGCCGACGTCTCTCGCGAGCTCCATGAACTCCACCAAGCCGCGGTAGGTGTCGCGGTTGACCACCAGCTTGAGGTCGAGCTTGGGAAAGCGCTTGCCGGCACGATTGCGCCAGCGAATCAGATGGCCAATGGCATCGATCGACCGGCGCCAGCTCCCCGGCCGGCCGGTGATCGCGTCGTGCTGCGCTTCGGCGCCTTCCAGGCTGACGCCGATCAACACCAAGCCGTTCTGCCAGACCCGTCGCGGCGCCAGATCGATATAGCGGCGCGCGATGCTCTCATCGATCAGCGAGCCATTGGTGACGATGTGGACGCGATGGTGCTCGGCGGCGCGCGACAGAATCTCGGGAAAATCCTTACGCACCAAGGTTTCGCCGCCGGTAAAGCTGATCAGCCGGCCGCGCGGCAGCTCGTCGATGTAGCGTAAGATGTCCGCCAGCGGTAGATCGCGGGAGGACGGACCGTAGGGCTTGATCTTGTTCTCGATGATCTCGAGGTACTGGCAGAAGTTACAACGCAAATTGCAGTGGAAGGTGACTTCCATCATCATGTGAATCGGCGAAAACGCGTATCCATCCTTGCGCCACCACCTTGGGATCGCGCCGTGGAGCGTGAAGAATGAGTCGAGCAAGCCGATGAGGTTGAACATACCGCTAGATGGCCAGGGCGACGGATTGTCATCGGGCACATCCGCAAAGTCAACGCCTGAACCTGGTGACCAGGCCAAACTTGCCGTCAGCACCGTGGTGCCTCCCCGCTACCAATACCGCAGCGATATTCTGCGCAGCCCGGTTCGCTTGCTCCTGTCGGTTTTTCGCAGCTGGCGCAATTTGGGCGACAGCTACGAGCTCAAGTTGGCGGAGCTGGCGATTGCCCACTCGCGTTTAGGGCGGCGTTTTGCGCGCTGGCACGATGTGGTCGAGACACTGCGTGCCGATGCTCGCACTGCGCCGCGGTTGGCAGCTCGGAGGACCTCAGGGCCGATCGATCTCGACGCCTTGCGGCGGTTGCCGAGCGGCTCACTCGGCCGGACCCTTGCCGACCAATGCTTGGCCAATGGTTTGAATCCCAACCTGGTGCAGCTGGTACCAAAGACGGACGAGGATTGGGTGCTCGCCGAGTTCTACCAGACCCACGACATCTGGCATGCGGTGACCGGGTGGCAGTCCGACCCGGTCGGCGAGATGGGCATCGCGGCCTTCTACGTCGCCCAATTGCGGGCGCCGCGCTGGCTCGCTTTGCTGGTGTTCCTGTTCTTCCTCAAGGCTGTGTTGTTCGCTCCCCACACCTTCGACGGCCGCGCCCGTGCCATGGCGACGGGCTATCGCATGGGCCAGCAGGCGCTGCCCCTGTTCGGCATCGACTGGAGCGAGCTCTGGGCGCTGCCGATCGATGAGGTGAGAAAGCGTCTCAACGTGGTGCCCTCGGAAATCCAGGCGGAGACGAGCTCTCTCCTCGGTCCGCTGCGCTGAGGTGCGGGCGCTGTCACCAGTCGAACGGCAACGTCGTACCGATCTGCTGGCGATCGCCGCGCTCCTCGCCGTCTATCTGGCGTGGGCACTGCTGCTCGCCAGCACCAGCCGCTACTGCAACTCCGATTGTGTCGTCGAGATGTTGCCGCGCCTGCTTGGGGTGGTACGGCCGTTTCAGTCGGGCGAGTTGGCATGGTGGGACCCGCGTACGTTCGCCGGTGGCAAGCCCTTCTGGGAGACCTTCGGCGGGCTCTACTACCCCCTGTTCCTTCCTCTGTATCTGCTGGCCGACCCGAACGACCCGCATCAGGCCGCGCCGCTGCTGCATTTGGCTCCCTACGTTCTCCATCTCGCCTGGGCGGCGACGGGCACCTACCTGTTCGCACGCCGCGTCGTCGGCCTCGGGGTCGCAGCGGCACTGATCGCCGCGCTCGCCTTTTGCTTCTCCCCGCCGATGCTCGAGATCGCTCTGGTCAACCAGCTACGCGGCTACAGCTATCTGCCCTGGATCCTATGGGCAGCGGTGCGCTTTCTCGACAGCGGGTCGCGCCGCGCTTGGGCCGGTGGCGCAGGCGCGGTCGCGGCGATGGCGTTTGCCAGCAATCCCGATCACGTCAATCGAACGCTGTTCCTGGTCGGGCTGAACGTCGCCGGCGTGCTTCTATTGGCACGACCACGTCTCGCCGCGACGGCGCTGCTGCGTCGCGCGATGGCGCTGCTGGCGATGGTGATCGTCGGGCTTGGCAGCTATGCCTTCGGTTTGGTCGGCATCATGCGCGGCATCACCTCGCAGTTGAAAGGGGTGGTGATGGCATGCCCGCAAGTCGCCACCTACGCCCCGTACAGCAGTGCTCCGCCGAGCTCGTACCTGGGAGCTCTGTTCCCCGGAGCCTTCGTCGAGCGGGAGGCGCTGGTCAGCGCAGGCGGAATTCTGCTCCTCGCCGGCGTCTCTTACGCAGTGGTCTCCGCCGCCCGCGAACGCTCCGAGGTTCGTCGCTGGACACTGATCAGCATCGGCGTCGGGCTGTTCTCGGTGCTGGTGACTCTCGGCCATCACACTCCGGTATTCAACTGGCTGTGCACCATCTTGCCGCCGTTCCTGGGATTTCCTCATCCAGCTCGTTACGCCCTCGGCGTCTGCTGGAGCATGGCTCTGCTAGCCGGGATCGGCGTCTCGAAGCTGACCGCCGAGCCTTGGTCGATCCCACGCCTGACGATCGGAGGCTGGGCAGCGGTAATGGCGGCGATCGTCCTCGCCGCCGGGTTCGACATTCCTTACTTCCGGCGTCAGCCGATCGTCGATGCGGCGCTCTATGTGGCGGCAGCGACCGTGGTGCTGGTGGTGGCGCTGGCGGTGCCGGCCGGGCTGCGCGGCCGGGTGATTGCCGCCGGCATTTTCGCCGAGTTGGCACTGACGGCCATCGCTTTTCCGCTGGGATTCCCCCGCCCCGAGGCAATGAAGTGGGATGCCTATCCGACGTGGAGCCTGGCGAGAAACCCCGCCGACGAGCTGCGGCCGATGTTGCGAAGGTTCGCCGGAGGAGGCGAGTATCGCTTCGTCGGCTCGCGATCCTTCATCGACAATCAGGCCTGGCTCGTCGATGGACGCGGCTTGTTCGGCATGATGCCGGTGCCGATCTTCCCGCGTTTCGAGCGCGCCTTCACCGCATTTACCCGCAACGCGCCCAACGATCTGTGGCTGTCGGGGCTGCCTTGGTTTCTGCCCAACATGAACGTCCGCTACCTGATCGCCGATCGCCATCCGCAGTATCACGAGTACATGCAAGATGGTTGCACCGCTTGGGACGAGGCCGTGGCGACGCTGCCAAGTCTCGATCGCACCGCCAATTTCGAGGTGCGCGAAATCGCCGCCGCGCTGCCTTTTGCCTACCTGCAAGACCGCGTCGCTATCGCCGACAGCGAGGTGCAGTATGCCCGCTTGATGCACACCGATCTGCGCGAGGCCGCCTATGTCGAGGCTCGCTTCGCTGTCGCCCATCCGCAGGTGCGCACCGTCGCAGTGTCGAGCCATCCCGGCATCGATAGGCCGCTCCATCCTTGTCAGATCGACGACCGCTCGATCGTGCCGGTGCGCCCGCTTGGAGACGCCGCCGTTCGCTTCGAGGAGCTGCAGCGCGCCAGTCGCATTCTCGGCTTCGACCGCAGCCGGCCGAATCACAAGCGCTTCGACGTGCAACTCGACCGCTCGGCGATGCTGGTGATCGCCGAAAACTGGCACCCCGATTGGCGTGCGACGGTCGATGGTGCCGCCGCTGAGGTGTGGCAGATCAATTATCTCCAACAGGGAGTTTGGCTGGAAGCCGGCCGCCATGAGGTGCAGCTCGAATACCGGCCGGTCGCCTTGCGCGACTCGGCCCTGGCGAGCTTTGCCTCATGGCTGGTGATCGCCATGGTCGCGCTCGTCAGGCGGCCGGCGTGAGTGCGGCGTCAGCGCGGGACGCGGCACGCGTTGGGCTGGTCCTCGCCGGCTTTTCGACCGCGGCGGTGGCGATTTTTGGCGCAGCCGTTCTGCTCACTGACACACCGCAGACGTGGACCGCGCTCGCGCTGGCGCTGATCTCCTTGGCCGCGATGCTGCGCAGCCGCGGCCGCGGCTGGCGCCTGTGGTGGTGGAACTGCCTTGCCGTCACTGCTCTTTGGGGCGTCTTCGACGGCGCTGCGGCGCTTTGGCTGAAACACCAGCAACGGCCGATGGTGCCCGTGCTGGCGCGGGCTCAAGCGATTCTGTGGGTGTCGACTTGGTTCGACCCGCCGATCTTCGGCATGCGCCGTCCGATTCCGCCGCACGCCGGCGCCGATGCCTCGCGGTGCATCTTGTTCTTCGGCTGCTCCTACACCTTCGGTGAAGGTGTAGGTGAAGAGCAGACATTCCCCTATCTGGTGCAGACCGCTACGGCCGGGAAGCTCCAGACGCGCAATTTCGGCGTCTCCGGCACGGCGCCGCACTACGCCCTCGCCCAGGTGGAGTCCGGCATCGTCGGGCGCGAAGCTGGCTGCCATCCCACCGACGCGGTCTACCTGCTGCTGCCGCACCATCTGGTGCGAGTCTCGGGCAAGTGGTCGATCCTGTTCGGCCCGCGCTTCGTACTCGACGCTGCCGGCAAGCCTGTGCGCAACGGCACCTTCCGCCAGCCATCGTTGCACTTCTTTTGGGACATCTTCCGCCACACCTCGATGCTGGCGATCGCCAAGCGCGGCTACACTCCGGAAGGCCCGGTCACCGAATCCGATTTCGTTCTGTTGCGCCAACTGTTGCTCACTCTGCGCCAGCGTCTGCAGGAGCAATATCCCGGAATACGTTTTGAGATCCTGTATTGGGATGACCACCAGGACGAGCACGCCCTCGAGCTCTGGCAGCGACTATCGGGCTGGCAAATGCCGGTGCAGCGTCTCAGCGATGTTTTGCCGGGGCTGCACGATCCGGGCAGCAACCTCTATCTCCCGGATGACCGGCATCCCAGTCCGTTGGCGCATGCGCAGCTGGCCGACTACCTGGTCGACCGACTATCGCCGAGCTCTGCAGGAGCGCCTCCTCTTCGCAATTGAACCGGCCTCCCCGGCGCGGATATAGTCGCCGGCTCCGCCCGAAAGGAATGCATAAAGATGGGATCAGCCGAAGACGATCTGGCCGTCTGGA
>DASPMH010000069.1:0-10989 GCA_035627175.1 Terriglobales bacterium
CTGCGGTCGCGGTGGTCGAGGACTCATATTTCGCCGGCAACGGCACGTCCGGACTGCGTATCTTCAACGACGTCGGCCCCGCCTCGGAAGTCGTGGTCGAAGGAACGAGCGCCGTGTGCAATCGAGCCGATGGCGCCGCGGTAGCCAACACCTCGACGGCCGATTTCGGCGGTGGCGCTCTGCAAAGCTCCGGGAACAATGCCTTCGCGCAGAACAACCTGCCCGCCGGCGCCGCCAACTTCCGCAACGCTACCGCCATGCCGATCCAGGCCAACAATTCGCAATGGGAGCATTGCGGTCGCGAGGCGAGCTGCGACGAGAGCGCCATTCGTAATCGTGATCTCAGCGACCGCGGCGCGCACACCGACATCGCACCGGCGCAAGCCCATCGGGCTCTGGCGATGCCCCGCATCGACTCGGTCGACTCGCCCACCGGACGGGCAGGCGAGCTGGTGCGAATTTATGGCACTGGATTCAACGTGATCGACGGCCACTTCGCCGAGGATCAGTGCCGCGATGTCCGCGGCCGCAATCGCTGCGTACCGCTGCGTGGCAACTGCGTGCGCGTCGACGGAGTTCCGGCCGCGGTCGAAGCGGTGACGCCGACGATGCTGGTGATCCGCCGTCCTTTTACCTGTTTGTCACCGGGCGAGGTGGTGGTCACCGTCGACAAAGGGGCGACCGGCGTGACCAGCAATTCCTTCTCGCTGTGCGAGACCGATCCGGCGCCAGCCGTCACGGCGAAAAAAACCTCGAATCGGTCTTGATAATGACTTTCAAGATCCGTAGAACGGGCGACATCGAGGTTCACTCACCGCATGATCATTTGCCAGTGCGCAGCCGTCTCCGATCGCGATCTCGTCCGCGCCATCCGTAAGGGTGCCGACACCCTCCCCGAGCTCTGCCGCCGTACCGGCGCGAGCCTTTGCTGCGGCGCC
Organism: Terriglobales bacterium; assembly: GCA_035627175.1. GTDB lineage: Bacteria > Desulfobacterota > Binatia > HRBIN30 > HRBIN30 > DASPMH01. The sequence goes on from DASPMH010000069.1 coordinate 939, forward strand.
TGCCGCCGCGATGTCGTTGCCATCCTGCGCGCCGAGCAAGCGGCCGCCGCAGCTCCGGTAAGCCACATCCTGCCGCCGCAGCTCGAAGGCGCCACCGCCGCCGCCTGAGCTGCCGCCTCTTCCCCGATTCACCGTCACCTAGTAAAGCTCCGATCCAAGGAGCACACCATGAAGAGTGACAAACGCCTGATCGACGCGCTCAACCTGATCCTCACCGGCGAGCTCACCGGCATCAATCAATACTTCGTCCACGCCAAAATGTGCGAGAACTGGGGCTACCAGCGTCTCGCCAAAAAGAACCGCGAAGAGTCGATCGGCGAGATGAAACACGCCGACGAAATCATCGAACGGATCCTCTACCTCGAAGGCATTCCGAATCTGCAACGTCTGGGCAAGGTCCGCGTCGGCGAAAACGTTCCGGAACAACTGAAGCTCGACCTCGGGCTCGAGGTCGAAGCCGTGCGTTTGCTCAACGAGAGCATCGAGCTGTGCAACGAGCTCCACGACCACGGCACCCGCGAGCTGCTCGAGGAGCTGCTGACCGACGAGGAAGGCCACATCGACTGGATCGAATCGCAACTCTCCTTGATCGGCCAGATCGGCCTCGAAAATTATCTGTCGCAACAACTCTACGAATGATCCGGCCGTGTCCCGGTCCGCCCCAGACGCTCTAGCCGACACCGCGCCGCGTCAGCGGAGCCAGCCGCTGCGTGTCGCGGCGCGCAGTTTTCAGATGTTCGAGGCGACGATCCTGGCGGCGGGCGTCTTCGCCGAAACCGCCTGGCTTCTGTGGGGGCGGCAGGACTATCTACGCACCGCACTCGGGCGAGCCTTGGTCAGCTTGTGCACCCGTCTCGGCGCGACCTTCATCAAGGTGGGGCAGATCGCCTCGACGCGCGGCGATTTGTTGCCCGCGGCGCTGATCGCCGAGTTGGCGACACTACAGGATCGGGTGCCCCCGTTCCCCTCGCATCAGGTGCGCGAGGTGATCGAGTCGTCGTTGGCGAAACCGTTGGATCAGCTGTTTGCCTCGATCGACCTCGAGCCGATCGCCGCCGCCTCGGTGGCCCAGGTCCATCGCGCCGTGCTGCCGAGTGGGGAAGTTGTCGCCGTCAAGGTGCGTCGGCCGGAAGTGCTCGATCGCATCGCCCTCGATCGTTCGATTTTGTTGTTCGTGGCGCGAACGCTCGAGCGACTAGTGCCATCGATCCGCATGATTTCCTTCGAAGACGCGATGCGCCACTTTTGTGCTGCCGTCGAAGAGCAGAGCCACCTCGACAACGAGCTGGCCAACAACCTCCGCTTCACCGCCGCCTTCGCCGACGACCCCGATGTCGATTTCCCGCGCGTCTACCCGGAGCTCAGCTCGGATGCGGTGCTGACGATGGAGTTCATCGAGGGTCTACGCGAGCACGAGATCGAGCGGCACGGCATCGACCCGCGCCGGATTGCCGAATCGGGCATGCGCTGCGTCTGCCGGATGATTTTCCGCGACGGGTTCGTCCACGCCGACCTCCATCCTGGCAACATGCGGTTCTTTCCTCCCGGACGAGTGGTCTTGCTCGATCTGGGATTGGTCGGCGAGGTCAACGATCGCGATCGACTGTCCGCGGTGCAGCTGTTCTACGCCCTCGCTGTCGGCGATGGTGTGACGGTAGCGCGCTCGCTCTACGACAACGCGCCTTTTCGCGGCACGCTCGACTATCCGACCTACGAACGAGAGATCGTCGAAGCGGTCGCCGCCCTGCAGCAAATCGGTTTGGGCAACATCGAAATCACCGTCGAAATCGGCCGGATCTTCGACATTCTCCGCCGTCACCGCATCCGCGCGCGCAGCCACATGACCATGGTCAATCTCGCCTTGATGACCGTCGAAGGTCTGGGCAAGCGGCTGGTGCCGGACCTGTCGATGACCGACGCGGCGTTACCATACCTCGCCGAGGCGCTCGGCTTGCCGCTGCCGGCGCGCCCGAGCGGGGATGGCCGAGTCGCTACAGCCGATCTTCCTTCACCAGTGCACTGTTGATCGCCACCGCCGCCTCGCAACCTTCACCTGCTCCGACGATCGCGAGCAGTACGTCGCGTGAGGTATCGCCGGCGACGTAGACACCGGGCACGTCGGTAGCCTCGTACTGGCCGGCGCAGACGCCGCCGCGTTCGTCGAAGCTACAGCCGAGACGCTTGGCGAGATCCGATTGCTGCCGAGACCCGGTATTGAAGAATACCGCGCCAAATTCGATCGGCGCACCGCTCTCGAACACGACCCGGATGCCTTCGCCGGCGGGCTCGAAACGAATGACCCGTTCCTCACGCAGGGCGACACCTCGCCGTCGCAATCGCTCGCGGCAGCTCGGGCTCAGCTCGCTCGGACCGTCTGAGCACAGAGTGATCTCTTCGCTCCACTGTTTCATTTCCAGCGCCAACCCACCGCCCTTCTCGTCGCCGCGGCCGTAGACGCCGAGAGGTTGATCGCGGACCTCCCAGCCGTCGCAGTAGGGACACTGGTGGAGGCCGCATCCGAACAGCTCGGCAGCGCCTTCGACGCTCGGCACCTCATCGACCACGCCGGTCGCCAACAACAGCTTGCGGGCGGTGACGACCGCGCCATCGATGGTCGTCACCTCGAAGCCTCGGTCGATACGGCGGACGTCGATTACCGCAACCTCCTTCAGCTCCACCGAATCGTACGGGCGCAGCTGCTCGCGCGCGATACGCCGCAGCTCGCTCGGGTCGATACCGTCGCGACTGAGAAAGCCATGCACGACTCGCGCGGCTGCATTGCGGTATTGGCCGGAGTCGAAGAGCAGGACCTTGCGGCGACTACGTCCGAGCACCAAGGCGGCGCTCAAGCCTGCCGGACCACCGCCGACGATGATGACATCGTACATGACAATGTCACCGAGCCTACAAGTCGCGCCGGCCGCGTCAATCGACCGCCCGCGCCGGCACCGTCAGCGGATTTCGATCGACTCCGGCATCATCGTCAGCAGCGTGCCGCCCTGGAAGCGGCTGACCACCAGGTCGGCGATGCGGTCGAGCGGTGCGGGCAACTGCACCGCCGGCTGCGAGGCGCCGAGCAGACGCGAAAGCTGAGCCGCCAGACCCTCCGATTGAGGATAGAAGACAAGCTCCACTTCGGTGCTGGGATCGCGGCCGGTCAACTCATTGGCGATCTCGACGGCGCGCTGGAAGCCGCCGAGCTCGTCGACCAGACGCTTCTCCTTGGCCTGTGCGCCGGTCCAAACTCGACCGCGGCCGACACTATCCACTTCTTGGGTCGTCATTTGGCGGCCGGCGGCGACGCGGTCGACGAATTCGGCATAGATGTGCTCGAGCCCGGCGACGATCTTGGCGCGTCCGTCCGGCGTCAGCGGCATGGTGACGTCGTCGAGGTAGGCGTACTTGCCGCGAGTGAGCGTCTCGGTGGTGACCCCCAGCCGTGCCAGCGCCTTCTTGATGTCCGGTCGTACCATCACCACACCGATCGAACCGGTCAAAGTTCCCGGCTGGGCTACGATCTTGTTGGCACCGGCGGAGATGTAGTAGCCGCCGGACGCGGCGACGTCGGACATCGAAACTACCACCGGCTTCTTGGCTCGAGCATAGCGTGTCGCCCGCCAGATCAGATCGGACGCCAGCGCCGACCCACCGGGACTGTCGACGCGCAGCACGATCGCCTGGATCTCGCTGTCGTCGGCTGCTTCCTGAATCGCCTTGCTGATGATGTCCGAACCGATCGCTTGTCCTTGAATGCCGGTGTTGCCTTCGCCCGTCTCGATCGTGCCGACGGCATAGACGACGGCGATTTTGGGGCCTTTGCCGATGCCGAGATCGGCCGGATCCACTTCTTCATAGTCTTCGCCGCGCAGCAGCGGCGTCTGCTCGCCGCCTTGCTCATCGTGCAGGGTCTGTACGTACTTGGTGCCGTCGCTGAGGCCGGCGCTCTCGAACTCGCGGGGCGAGCTCGGGGCGCGGTCGATCCATTCGCGCACCTGCGCCGGCTCGAGTTTGCGGGCGTCGGCGACCGCTTGGACGAACTGGGCGTCGAGACTGTCGAGCAGAGCGTTGGCCATCTCGCGATGCGCCGGCGTCATCTCCTTGAAGCCGATCATGTCGCCCATCGTCTTGTACTCGCGAATCTTCTCGACCGTCATCTCGATGTCGAGCTTGTCCCAGACGCCGCCGAGGAAGAGGAACTGCGCTGCCAGCCCGGTCAAGGGCGCGCTGACCACCGGAGCAAGGTAGATCCGGTCTGCCGCGGTGGCGATGTAATACTCGCGATTGCTGCTGGTCAGCTCGTGTTCGAGCAGGGCGAGCATCGGCTTGTTGGAACGGCGGAAGTCGAAGATCGCGTCGCGGATGTCTTGCGCCTTGGCCCAACCGATATCGAGGCTGCCGATGCGCAGAATCACCCCTGCGATGCGTTGGTCGGCCTTGGCCATACGCAGGGTGGTGATCAGATCGTGCAGGGTTCGACCGCCGCCGCCGAGAAGCCGGCCCAGCAAATCGTCGGGCGGAGCTTCGACATACCGGTCGCGCACGTCGAGCAGCAGATAGCTCCCGGTCTTGATGCGCACCGTGCTCGCCCGAGAGCGCAGCAGCAGCCCTCCGACGACCACCACGACCATGATGAGAAAGAGCATTCTGGTGCGGCGCCACATCGGGGCTATGTACCTTGTCGAGGTGGGGCTGTCCAAGCGCCTCCCGCCGGCGACTTGCCTTGCGTCGCAGCCGTCCTGCATTGTCCGGCAATGGAGATCGTGCTGCTCGAAAGTCTGCTGCAGTCGACCGTCATCATGGCCGTGCCGCTGCTACTTGCCGGGCTGGGTGAGCTGATCAGCGAACGCGCCGGGGTGCTCAACATCGGGCTCGAAGGAATGATGCTTGCCGGCGCATTTGCGGCGATGGCGATGACTCACGCCAGCGGCAGCCCGCTGCTCGGCTGGCTTGCCGCGTCGAGCGCGGGGGTGACGCTGGCGCTGGTGTTCGGCTTGGCGATCATCCCTTTCGGCGCAAATCAAGTGGTTGCCGGGGTCGCCCTCAATCTCTTCGCCGTAGGGCTGACCGGAGTGCTGTACCGCGGCCTCTTCGGCATTACCGGCGCGGCGCTGACGGTCGCCGCTCTGCCGGTGTACTCCGTTCCCGGCTTGCGTCAGCTGCCGTTGTTCGGCCCGGCGCTCTTCGAGCAGACCTGGCTCGGCTACTTCGCTTTTGCCGCCGTCGGGTTGGTTTGGTTCGGCCTGCAGCGGACGCTGCCCGGCCTGAAGCTGAAGATGGTCGGCGAGAACCCACGAGCGGCGGCGGCACAGGGCGTCCGGGCGCAGCTCGTGCAGTGGATCGCCACTGGGTTGTGCGGCTGGTTCGCGGCGACCGCCGGCGCTTTTCTCGTCATCGCCTATACCCGCACCTTCGTCGAAGGCATCTCCGCCGGCCGCGGCTTCATCGCCTTGGGCATCGTGATCTTCGGCCAATGGTCGCCCATCGGGGTCCTCGGCGCGGCGTTGCTGTTCGGATTCGCGACTGCGCTGCAGTTCCACGTGCAAGCACAGTGGCCGGCGGTGCCCTACCAAGTGATGCTGGTGCTGCCTTACGTGCTGACCCTGCTGGTGCTGGTGGTGGCGAAGCGCCAGGCGCAGGCTCCCGCTGCCCTCGGAGCGCCGTTGCGCGAGCAACTCGGTTGACGACGAGCTAGCGGCCGCGATGCATCGCGCGGTGCGGAATGCCTGCTTCGTCGAACTCCTCGCCGAAGGCGCAAAAGCCGAGTGCTTCGTAGAAGGGGATCGCTCGAGTCTGGGCGTGCAGGCGCAGATCGCTGTAGCCACGCCGAGTCGCAGTTTCGATCAGCAGAGTCAGGATCGCCCGGCCGACGCCTCGGCGGCGGTATCTCGCCCGCACTGCCATGCGGCCGATCTTGGCCCAGCCGGAATGAAAGACGACACGGCCGGTGCCGGCGGGCTCACCGTCGCAGAATGCCAGCACATGGGTCGCGGTCGCGTCGTATTCGTCGAATTCTTCGTCTGCCTGCACGCGTTGCTCGTCGATGAATACTTCGCGGCGGATGGCGAAGGCGTGCTCGCGGTCGCCGGCGCTGGTGATCAACTGAGCTCGCAGGCTCATGGCGCCGCAGGTCACTCGTGCTTTGGTGCCGGATTCACCAGATCCATGCCGAAGGTCGAGGGGAAGATCGCCGCGATTTCTTCGGGCGTCCAGCGCCCGAGCTTGGTGATGGTCCGGGCCGGAGCAGGATAATTGAGGAGCGAAATGACACCGCCGCGTACCACAAACGTCTGCCCGTTGATGTTCGCCGCCTCGTCGGTGGCGAGATAGGTGACGAACGGCGCAATGTCCTCAGGCTCCATCCGCAGTGCGGTGCGCGGCGCGCCGGCGGTGATACCGCGCGAGACACGCGCGGCCCGAGCTTGATCGGAAACGGTGGCCGTCATGCGCGTCGCCGCCACCGGCGCGATGGCGTTTACGGTCACGCCGTATTTGCCGAGATCGCGCGCGACGACTCGGGTCAGACCGGCGATGCCGTCCTTGGCCGCGCCATAATTCGCCTGCCCGGAATTGCCGTACAGTCCCGAGGTCGAGCTGAAGTTGATGATGCGGCCGCTCTTCTGCTCGCGCATTCGTCGCGAGGCATGGCGGACGGTGTTGAATGTGCCTTTGAGATGCACCGCGATCACAGCATCCCAATCGTCCTCGCTCAGGTTGAAGACCATCCGATCGCGCAGGATGCCGGCGACATTGACGACGATGTCCAAGCGACCGAATTGCCGCACCGCGGTGTCGATGATGTTCTCGGCGGCGGCGAAGTCCGCGACGCTGTCGCTGTTGGCGATGGCTCGCCCACCGGCGGCGGCGATCTCTTCGACGACTTGCTGCGCCGGTGTCGCCGATGCTTCGTGCCCGTCGACGCTGGTACCGAGGTCGTTGACGACGACCGCCGCGCCTTCCGAGGCCATCAGCAAAGCGATGCCTCGACCGATACCGCGGCCCGAGCCGGTCACCACCGCAACTCTGTCTTTTAGTCGATTCGCCATCACCTCTCCTGCTGGTTGCTACGGCTCAGCTGCGCGGCGGCGCGGGGTTGCTCAGACCCTCGGCGAGCGTCAACGGCACGACGTCTTCGAGCTGCTCCAGGTTCCAGGCGGCGTCGGGTTGAAAAATCGTCTTGACGGCGCGCGGCTGACTCAGCAGCGAGATCGATCCGCCGGCGCAGAGGAAGAACTGTCCGTTGACATTGGCCGCGGCATCGCTGGCGAGGAAGACCACCATCGGTGCGACGTCTTCAGGCTTGAGGTCCTCGAGCTGCGCCAGGGCTCGCTCTTCGCGAACGATGCCTTGCTGCTTACGAAGCTCGCGAGCGCGAAGAAATTCGTCGGTCAGGGTCATCCGTGTCGCGGCGACGGGACTGATCGAATTGACGGTGATGCCGTACTTGCCGAGATCGCGCGCCGCCACCTTGGTCAAACCGCTGATCGCCGCCTTCGCCGCGCCGTAGTTCGCTTGGCCAGGATTGCCGAAAAGGCCCGACCCGGAAGAGAAGGTGATGATGCGGCCGTAGCGCTGCTCGCGCATGCGGGTGCAGGCATGGCGCAGGCAGTTGAACGTGCCCTTGAGGTGCACGGCGATGACGGCATCGAAGTCCTCTTCACTCATGTTGAAGATCATCCGGTCACGCAGGATTCCGGCGCAGGTCACCAAGATGTCGATGCGGCCGAAGGAGCGCACCGCGCTCTCGATGATGTTGTTGGCGGCATCCCAATCGGACACCGAATCGCCGTTGGCGATGGCCTGGCCGCCGCTGGCGACGATCGTACCGACCACTTCGCCCGCAGGACCCAAATTGGGATCGCGCCCATGAACATCGACGCCGTAGTCGTTGACCACCACCTTGGCGCCGGCTTGCGCCAGCGCCAACGCTACTCCCCTACCGATGCCGCGCCCGGCTCCGGTCACGACAGCCACCTTCTCTTCGAGCATTGCCATCGGAGCTCCTGCGTAAATCCGCGGCGACATCTACGGGAGGCCGCATTTTAGTGCAACAAAGACCCGCCGGTAGTAGCGTCGCGTTGCTTGGCCGCTGCGGCAAGGGTAAGCGAGCCGCCGGAGGTGACGGCATGCTCGACAAGTTCACGGCTCTGACCTCGGATCTCTACGCCTACCTGGCCGATCATCGCAGCGACCGCGATCCGCTACTCGATGAGCTCAAGCGCGAGACCGAAGGGCTCGGCGGTGTCGCCATGATGCAGATCGCCCCCGAGCAAGGCGCGTTGATGACGCTCCTGGTGCGCGCGATCGAAGCGCGTCGAGCTATCGAGATCGGCACCTTCACCGGTTACAGCGCGCTGTCGATCGCGCGTGGCCTCCCTGACGACGGCTTGCTGGTATGTTGTGACATCAACCCGGAATGGACGGCGATCGGACGGCGCTACTGGGACCGAGCTGGTGTCGGTCACAAGGTCGAGCTCCGGCTCGGCCCGGCGTTGGAAACCCTCGCCGCGATGCCGCCGACACCTGCTTTCGATTTCGCCTTCATCGATGCCGACAAGACCAACTACCGCAACTACTATGAAGCGCTTCTGCCGCGGGTGCGGCAGAATGGCTTGCTGGTGTTCGACAATGTTCTGTGGATGGGACAGGTGCTCGACGGCGCCAGCAGTGACGAGAGCACCGTCGCTTTGCGTCAGTTGAACGATCGGCTGCGCGACGACCCGCGCGTCGAGTCGGTGATGCTGTCGATCTCAGACGGCATCACCATCGCCCGCAAGCGTTGACCCTGGATCTCGAGGAGGACTGCATGAAGCTCGATACCGGATTATTTGTCTCCGAACTGCGCGATGTGCCGGCGGCCGCCAAAGCGGCGGAAGCGGCGGGCTTCGACGGGCTATGGTCGGTCGAGACCAGTCACGATCCGTTCTTTCCGCTGCTGCTGGCAGCGGAGCACACCGAGCGAATCCAGTTGGGCACCGCCATCGCGGTCGCCTTCCCGCGCAGCCCGATGGTGTTGGCCCAGATCGGCTGGGATCTGCAGCAGCTCTCGCGCGGCCGCTTCATCCTCGGGCTCGGAACCCAGGTGAAAGGTCACAACGAGCGGCGGTTCGGCGTCAAATGGGAGCATCCGGGTCCGAAGCTGCGGGAGATGATCCAGATGATCCACGCCATCTGGGACTGTTGGCAGGAGAACCAGCGGCCGAGCTTCACCGGGAAGTTCTACAACTTCACGTTGATGACGCCTTTCTTCAATCCGGGGCCGATCGCCTATCCGCGACCGAAGATCTTCATCGCGGGCGTCAACGAGTACATGTGTCGCCTCGCCGGCGAGTTGTGCGATGGCTTCCACATCCATCCCCTGCATTCGACCAAGTACCTCGATGAGGTGGTGTTGCCGAACCTCCGGATCGGCCAGCAACGTGCCGGTCGCTCGCCGGACTCGGTCGAGCGCACCACCTCGGCCTTCGTGATCACCGGTAACAGCTCGGATGAAATCGAAGCCGCCAAGGCTCCGGTGCGACAACAGATTGCTTTTTACGCATCGACGCCGGCCTACATCGGCGTCTTCGAGACGCATGGCTGGGGCGAGACGGCTCTGCGCTTGCGGGAGAAAGCCGCGAAGGGCGACTGGTCCGGAATGGCCGATGAGATTACCGACGAAATGCTCGATGTGTTTGCCGTGACCGGGCGCTACCAAGACATTCCCGCACGCATCAAGAAGAAATACACAGGCTATCTCGACCGGGTGACCTTCTACTTCCCCTTCAGCCGCGACGATGGCCGCCCCTGGGACGAGATCATCGCGGCCTTCCAGTAGAGGGCGGGCGCGATGACCGATCTCACCAAGTACGCCGGCCGCTCGACGGTCAAGCTGACCACCCGCGGTCGCAAGTCCGGACAACCACGGTCGGTTACGATCTGGTTCGTCGTCGTCGCGCCGGACCGGGTCGAGGTGCAACACACCAGTGCGCCGACGGCGCAATGGTACAAGAACCTGCTCGCCAATCCCGAGGTGACACTCGATTTCGGCGATGGTCCGCTGCCGGGACACGCC
>DASPMH010000070.1:0-7374 GCA_035627175.1 Terriglobales bacterium
GAGCAGCTGATCGCACGCACGAAGCATCCGCAGCGCGTCCTGCGAGAAGTTACGAATGCCATTTCTGCTGGCATCTATATCTCGCATGACCACGCGTCGATCTATGGCTCCGATGTGCACGACTGGGCTGACTACACTGCGCTTTCGCTCCAGCTGCCAGAGCTTCGACTGCCGGTCGACAGCTTCGAGAAGTTCTGCTTGCTCCTCGACAAGGACCCGACGACAATCAATACCGCGTTAAACAAGAAGACGAGCGAGGAGCTGGTTCTACAGCCTTTCGAGGATGAGCGCTTCTTGAAACTGCAGGTGTTCAATGACATCAACGTATTCTTCGGTGCGAAGGGCACAGGGAAGTCTTGCATCCTCGCTGCGATCGCGAAGTACTTCGCGGAATCTGGAGTGACGGCGGAAGTCTATCGGCCGGATGCCGATCGTTTCGACGAGCTGTTCGATCTCAAAGGGAAGGATTTTAGCATAAATCTCGAGCCGTACGGTATCGTTCACTGCTCGGACGAAATCGGAGCCCTCCGCAGGTCGAGCGAGGCTGATGTAACAGGTTTAGGCAAGTACGTCGCCTTCTTCACTTCGAAGAGCAGCAACCGCAACGCGAAGCGTATCCTATTAAAGGACTTGGAACTGGAGGAGGAGCTTTCGGCGCAGCAGCTCTTTCTCGACGCCGACGAGGCGGCGTCGAAGTCAGCAGCGTATCTGGAGTTTGTCCGAAAAAGTCAGGTGTCCCAAGACGTACTTGGTCCCTCGGCGTTCGCAGAACTGGAGCGTTTGCTCACCAAACTCCTGAGGGAGCTACGAGACAGAACCTGGGCCGACTTCGTTGCCTGGAAGGAGACGTGCCTTCTCAACTCTGCTATCGCGCTATTCGGCAAGGAGGTGGAGCGAAAGACTGGCGGCGCGGCCAAACCCACTACAACCGGTCTCAGGAGCTATGCCTCGACACGTATCCGCGTGGCGGCCAACAGCGCCGCAGTTGTTAGGAACCTAGACACGGCTGTTCCGACCCACACGGAAACGATCGGAAGCCTTGGAGCGAACAAAGGCGTTCTGACACTTTGCACCGAAGCCGTGCTTCAGAATGGCAGGATCTCCGAAGGAGACTTGTCGCCGCTAAGACGCACCAAGAAGACCACCATCAAGGCGTTCGCCAGGAAAGTTCGGTCAATCGCGGAAAACCCCTTTAGCGATGACCTCTTCCATCACATCGCCGAGCTCAATCGCATTGAGGACGTCGAAGACATTGAAGCTATCGGCGATCTCCTCTTGTTTAGGCGGTATTTCGCGCTCGATGGGCAGCCCTACGAGCCGTCTAGCGGCGAGAAATCCATGGTAATGCTGCAAGCGGAGCTTGAGAGAGACACAGATGTATACATCCTTGATGAGCCTGAGCTCAGCTTAGGGAATGAGTATATAAGCGACGTCATCGTCCCGCTAATTCGCGAGCGGGCTCGCGCTGGGAAACGCGTGTTCATTTCCACACACGATGCCAACATCGCGGTTCGCACGCTTCCGTATAGTTCGATATACCGCGCGCACGACCACACCGGCTACAAGACCTATATCGGGAACCCGTTTACTAACAAGCTCACGAATACCGAGAACACGAGCGACCAGCTTGATTGGCGCCACGTTAGCATGAAAACGCTTGAGGGCGGGCGTGACGCTTTTGGCGAAAGGGGGCGGATCTATGGCGAAGGTTAAGGCCGGAGTCGAGCAAGCCGACGACAAGTACTTCCTCGCGCTTCACCTTCCGACGGAAACGGTTCGAATCCCGATGTCGGATGACAATCCGAATCATGTGAAGAAGGCGTTCAACAGACTTATCGAGCACGCTCGGTCTAAGGACTTCTCCATCGAACTCGAGACCGTCGGCGATGACCTATTCTCGCAAGTTGCCAGTGAATACGTACGCCAACTCAATCGAGAGATCAAAGGCCTGCGAGCCGAGATGAAACAGTATGGCCTTATTGTATAGCCATTGGGGCACCATACTCACGCGCCGCGCCTTCTTGTGAGTACCCACCGAGCGCAAGCCGCCCAAGGGAGTCTGATTCAGGAGGTAAGTGTGGCCTTCTCAGACGCGCTTTTGCGTCTCTTAGAAGGCAAGCACATCTATCAGAGCATTGTCGTCGATCCGGCGCCAATCCTCCAACGGTTCGAGGGCCGGCTGTCCGAGTCGGATCAGTGGGCGATGGCAGCGAAGGGTGGAACTGGCGTCGACAGGATCATGCTTGTGCTGTCGGACGGACCACTCCGCACTGCGTCCAAGGACGGTCAAACCGCAGCCGTTCCTACGCTTGCGGTCCAAAACGTCAAGCTCTTCTGCGATCAGTGCGATGAACGTGAGGTCTTCGCGCCATTGTGGATGAGAGAGCTCAACAACGAGACCACCCGTGTTGTCTCGCACCCATATAGTTCTCATGCTCCGACACCAGTCCCGGGCAATCAGCTCTTTGCAATCGCTCTTCGGTGTCAGCGGTGCCACGGCGCGCTTAGCGCTGTCATCGTTCGCCGCACGAACTGGAAGCTCACGCTCGAAGGTCGGTCTCCGATGGAGCACATCGGTATCCCAAAGTTTATCCCCAAAACCGAGGGGCACCTTTATCGCGACGCTTTGATCGCAGTTCACGGCGGCAAGGTGCTTGGCGGCTTATTCTACCTTCGGTCGTTCATCGAGCAATTCGCTCGTAGACAAACGGGACTTCGTGGAAAGGAAACCGGCGAGACAATCATGGCCTCCTATGCAAGGACACTCCCGGCAGAACGGCGGGACTCCATGCCTTCATTGGCGGATTGGTACGATAGGCTGAGCGCGGCACTCCATGAAGCCAAGGAGGACATGGCACTGTTCGACTCGGCCATCGAGGCCATTGAGAACCATTTCGACATTCGTCGCGTGTTCAAGATTCCGGATGCAAGGCCTCCGGTGAGCGCGGTCTAACGAGGAGTTGTAGCTGGCGGCGCGACTGTCGCTGCGGAAGCCGTTGGGTTGAGCGCCTGGCTGGTTTGTACTTCTTTATGGGCAGCCGCGCCCGTCGAGCTGCACGCCGCAGCTAAACTCCGGCGCGTTAGGCGGGTGACATCTACAATCGCACGAGTTTCTTCCGCACCTCCTCCTATGGGCTCCCTCCGCACCGCAGTCGATGCAGACTTGGTACAATGCCCTTAAACTTTCGCTGGAAGGACTGGGGCATCGTCGCAGCCGTCGTTGCCCTGGTGTTCATTCTTCCGTGGCATTGGCATCGTACTGCTGTTCTTTTGCCTCTTTCTCGGTTGCTGAACCAATCAAGGGATACCGGCCTTCTCTGAACAGTCAAGGACATCGGTAACACGTCACTGCAGGGACCTAGGTAACACTGGGGGCTGGTAGAAACAGAACGGGCTCGCCTTTCGGCGAGCCCGTTCGACCTTCCAACCACTCCGCGTCAGCTCAACAACCACCAACGCGGGCTCATGACACTACGCCGCCTTCTCACCAACGATCGGCGGCACTTCACCGACCGCGGGTGACAGCTCCGTAACAGTCGGCGACCCCTGAACAACAGTCGGCGAAAGCTGCGAAGCATTCAGCGGCACCTCACGACGGATCCTGGACGTCTCCAGAACCGTCGGCGATACCTCCGATCGAATCGGCGATGCCGCAACGCGCGTCAGCGATGCGTCAGGTCGAGTCGGCGACGCCACAATTCCAGTCGGCGACAGCTCGCTCCCGATCGGCAGATCCTCCTCGCCGGCCCGCGGCACCCGCGGCGCGCTCCCACGCACCATCACGCGCTTCACATGCCGCCACTCGGCCAACTTCGCCGGCTCATGTCGCAGCACGCGCGACATGGTCACGTCCAGCACGGTCACAAGACGGCGACCGAGCGCCAGCTCAGCCTCCAGCCCTCGCGACGCGCTCGCCCGCGATCCCCGCGCCAGACCGCGCGCGTCCAGGCTTTCCTTCAGCTTCCCGGCAACGGTCGTCAGCGCCAACACAAAATCCGTCGGCAACCCCTGTTCGACCAGCACCGGCGCGTACACCTCGGCCTTGCGCGCCATCACCATCGCGGCGGTGATCAGCGCGGCCGTCTGCACGTTCCCCTTCGGCATCGTCAGCACCCCGATGCCCGGCACCTGCCCACGCAACGCCTTCGCGATGCGCGCGATCGGCGCCATGTGGTACGTGAGCACCTCGCGGCGAAGCTCACGCTCATCCTTCGACACCAGCGTGGACTGTGCAAGCTCCGTCTGCTGCCGAGCGACGTAATCCATCACGCCATCCACGACCTCATTCAGGGCGCGGACCTGGTTCGCGACCGGGTTCGGCGTCGCCGTCCCGTCGCTCGTGACGTACTGCTCGTTCCCCTGGAACCAACCCTGGATCCGGCGAAACGATTCCAACACCCGCTGTTGCTGCGCGTTCATACTTGCTCCTTGGACAATCCTGTCCGTTTGATGTTCAGGCCACCCTCCGATGGCCCATCAGCGGACGCGGTCCATCTACCACACCGACGCTGCGTCCAGGGCCGAAGTGCCCTGATACGCCGGGTGGGAGCAATGCGAGTTCGGACTCGACGGGTAAACGTCTATCCGCCAGCTCGGCCGCGCAGCGGCGCGAGTCTGGTGCTCGACTTGGGCACCGGTTTACTCTCCGGCGAATTTTTCTCGGGGCACCCTCAGCGCTCGAGCCGATAGCCCCCGGCATGTACTGCGTGGATGACGGTTCGCGGAAAGTGCCTGGAAGAATCGCTTCAGGCTGGTCGGCTCACGGGCATCCGACGCGTACTACGTCAAGCCCCATGCCGAAAGTTTCAGCCACCTTGCCATTACGAAACTGACAATGGGGCAGGGGAGTCCACGATGGTGGACAGTCTGCGCGAGTAAAAACTCAGTCGTCACCGGTGATAATCAATACACTGGTTATTGCACTGCCACCTTTGACCAGCGCGGGGCAGGACGCCATCAACCGCGAGGTTCTATCGACAAAGCACTGCCGGCGGCATCGACATTCCCATGACGGACCTCGTGCTCCAGCCGGGTGTCTGGCAGCATGTGACGGCCGAGCGCCGTGCGGGTGTCTTCACGGTCACGCTCGACGACCAGGCTTTCGTGATCCAGGGTCTGGGAGTGAATCCCGTCGTGGGAGGGTTTGCGCACATCGAACGCACGACCGTTGGCGGCGACGGAACGTTCGACGGTGCAAGTGGCAACTTTCGCGGCGCCGTCGACCGCGTTCGCGTCCGCGATCTCAACACCGGAAACTGGATCGAGCGCTGGAACTTCAATGAAGGTCAGGGGACGACAGCGACCGGCGTGCATGGCACCGTGCGGTCTATCGGAAATTCACTCTGGGCCCAGCGGAGCGCCACCTGCGGCCTGGATCGCTGCGAGTGACGTGACAGAAGATGCCGGGGGCAAGGCGGCTTGATGGCTCGCTCCCGGCGTCGGCTTTCGTGATCAGCGCAGTCGTTGGATGATCAGTCTCCCCTCGGCTAGACTTACGATCGGTGCATCGCTCTCAGGAATCGAGGTGCACCAATGCCATTGCCACCCTTCTTGCAACGCAAGCTCCAGAATGTTCTGGGACCTCAGGCCGCGGAGGATCTGGTGAACCTGCTCGAGAACCTCGACGCCAACAGGGGTGACGTTCGGGAGCTGCGCCACGAGATGCAGCTGGGCTTTTCCCGCATCGAAGCAACCGTTGAACGGACGCTGCGGGAGCAGACGCGCTTCTTCTTCGTCGCCTGGGCAGTAGTAC
This sequence comes from Terriglobales bacterium, assembly GCA_035627175.1. Classification (GTDB taxonomy): domain Bacteria; phylum Desulfobacterota; class Binatia; order HRBIN30; family HRBIN30; genus DASPMH01. The sequence continues at coordinate 5,753 of DASPMH010000070.1, forward strand.
TCGCAGCGATTGTCGGGATATACGCCCGCTAACAGCAGGTTAAAGGCCGATGTCGATTTGGTGAAGGCTCGTTCGACGTCTCTGTAGAACCCACAACAGGAGACTCGAAAATGACCGCCCCAGCCATTGCCACCCCCGTTTCCGCGTCCGCCCGCCCGCGCTCCCGCGCCAGTGGCAGCGTCATCACCGGACGAGTCCTCAGCGGCATCGCCATCGCCTTCCTGGCCGTGGACGCCTTCTTCAAGATCTTCCCCGTGCAGGCGGTCATCGAAGGGAGCGCGCAGCTGGGCTACCCTCTGGAGACGATGCTGCCCATCGGCATCACGCTGATGTCCTGCGTGATACTGTACGCCATCCCCACGACGTCAGTGTTCGGCGCGCTCCTCCTCACCGGCTATATGGGCGGCGCCATCGCGACCCATGTGCGCGTCGAGAATCCACTGTTCAGCCACATCCTGTTCCCGACGTACGTTGCTGCGCTGATCTGGGGCGGGCTGTACCTCCGAAATGCCAAGCTTCGCGCGCTAGTGGCAGGCTGACTGCCAACTGCTCACTACCAACTGCTAACTACCAACTGCTTACTGCCAACTGCTAACTACCAACTGCTGACTACCAAGTGCTGACGGCCAAGAGCGCAGTTGGCAGTAAGCGTTTGGCCTTAAGCTCTTGGCAGTAAGCAGTTGGTAGTAAGCTCTTGGCCGTAAGCTCTTGGCCGTAAGCCCTTGGCAGTAAGCTTTTGGCAGTAAGCTTTTGGCAGTAAGCACTTGGCAGTCAGCTCTTGGCAGTCAGCCCTTGGCCGAAAGCCCTATTGACTACGCAATGTGGTTGCCGGATCAACCCGCGACGCTCGGCGCGCCGGCAACCACGTCGCCGCGACGGCGACACCAACAAGCAGGGCAGCGATCGTCGCGTTGATGAGGAACAGGTTCACGGTAGGCCCGTACACCATCCCCATAGACACGCCGATCTTGATCCCGGCCAGGCTGAGTGGGATTCCGATCAGCAGGGCGAACGCGCTGACGCGCACGCCCGCTGCCAGGAACATGCGAATGACGGTTGCCGGGCGCGCGCCCACGGCGATCCGGATCCCGATCTCGCGCCTGCGCTGTTGCACTGAAAGTGACGCCACACCGTAGAGTCCGAGCGAAGCGAGCAGCAGGGCCACGAGGCCGCCTGCCCCGGCCATCATCGAGATGCGGACCGTCTCTCTGAAGTCCTCCTTGTCCACCTGCTCGAGCGTCCGCGCGCTCGACACGGGGATCGACGGAATCTCTGCGCGCAGCACGGCGTTCAGCTCGGGCAGATATGGCGCAGCGGGACCGCGCGTGCGCACCAGGATCTGGCTGCGATTCCACGCGCTGCCGTGCGCCGTGTAGATGGGCGGCATGACGTTGTCGTCCACGCCGCTCGCTGCCATGCCCGGAAGCGCCGTTGCTGCATCGTAGACGCCGACAACGGTGAACGTGGCCGAATCAGCGCTGATCCCGTATGGGTTGTCGCCAGACTTCGGCGGGGACGCCAGCCGCCGTCCAATTGGATTCGCGCCCGGCCAGAGCCGTTGCGCCAGGTCGCTGCCGATGACGACGTTGCGCTCGGCCCCAATCGTGTCCGCAGGCTGCACG
>DASPMH010000071.1:0-7067 GCA_035627175.1 Terriglobales bacterium
GCGTGCGCTCTCTGAGCCTGGCCGGTGCGCGCGCGCATTCTCGCTTCGCTCGCGCGGCCATGGCAACCATCCCACCCATGCGTGACTACAGCTTATTCGGCGACGCTGCCCACGTGCGAGACTACGAAGCGATCGGCGGCAAGGTCGGTCACGACTGGAACGATGCCGCGGTGCTGATCCTGCGAACGAGCCGGGCGTACTGAGATTCGAGGTGCCGCTGGAGGCGAGAACGACGCCCTACGTTCACCTAGACGACTGGCGGAAGTACGCGAGCGGTGTGCACCTGATCTCGATCGTCCTTTGGCGGAGATGGAGGAGACAGGAAGCTGGCATTGGCAGAGGCGCTGTCGCCAGCTAGGTAAGATGCCGACAGGAAGGGAGGCGATTCAATGAAACGATTTGCTGGTCTGAAGCGGGTTGGCCTGTTCATTCTGACCAACCTGGCGATCATGCTGGTGTTGAGCTTGACCTTGCAGGTGCTCGGCATCGAGCGGCTGCTCGACGAACAAGGCGTCGATCTCAATCTCGGAGCTCTGTTGGCCTTCGCGGCCGTCTTCGGCATGGGCGGCAGCTTCATCTCGCTGGCGATGTCGAAATGGATGGCGAAACGGGCGACCGGCGCCCAGGTGATCGAGCAACCGCGGAGCGAAACCGAGACCTGGCTGGTGCAGACGGTGCAGCGCCACGCCCGCGCCGCGGGAATCGGCATGCCGGAAGTGGCGATCTTCGACTCGCCTGATCCCAACGCCTTCGCCACCGGGGCGCGCCGCGATCACGCCTTGGTCGCGGTCAGTACCGGTTTGCTGCGACGCATGAACCGCGACGAGGCCGATGCGGTGTTGGGCCATGAAATTGCCCACGTCGCCAACGGCGACATGGTGACGCTCGCGTTGATCCAAGGCGTGGTCAACACCTTCGTCATCGCGCTATCGCGGGTGATCGGACACCTCGTCGACCGAGTGGTGTTCAAGACCGAGCGCGATCATGGCCCGGCGTTCTGGATCACCACCATGTTTGCGCAACTGGTTCTCGGTATCTTGGCAAGCCTCATCGTGCTGTGGTTCTCGCGCCAGCGCGAGTTCCGCGCCGACGCCGGCGGAGCCAGGCTCGCCGGCCGAGAGAACATGATTGGAGCGCTCGAGCGGCTCAAGGTGGGCAACTGCGATCCGCTACCCGATCAGATGGCCGCCTTCGGCATCTCGGGAAAAGACGCGCCGGTCGGCATGCGCCGCCTGTTCATGACCCACCCGACCCTCGACGAGCGCATCGAGCGCCTGCAGCGCATGGCGTAACTCCCATCGCTGTAGCGCGCGCTCTCTGAGCGCGCCAATCCACAGGGAGCAGGCCGAGCCCCCCGCCATGCGGGTAGGCCAAGCGCGCTCTGAGAGCGCACGCTACAAGCTCTGGCGGCGCTACAACTTGCAATGCAGCCGCCGCGGGTGGCTGCGCAGGCCTTCGAAGAGCGGCCAGGCGCCGGGGGTCCAGCAGCAACGCTCGACTTGCATCGCGACGCTCGCAGCGGCGAAGCCACCGGCAAGCCGCTGCGGCGCCGCGACCACCAGCGCGCTGCGCGAGCGCTCCGCCGCCCGCGCCAACCGCGGCCAGACGTGACTGCGCACCCGCCGCGGCAGCTGATCGCCGAAATCGAGCACCACCACCGCGAAGCCACCCGACTGCAGCACCAGCTCGGCACAGCGCGCCGCCTCGCCCGCCGACGGGGGACGCACCCACAGACAGCGCGGTAGCACCACACCGGCATCGGCTAGCGAGGCCGGATCGAGGCTGTCGCAGGCGTCGATGTACGCGGCGACTTCACCGCCGCGCGTCGCCGCCGCAAGCGTGTCGAGCAGCGCCGAGGTGCGACCCGAAGAAGGCTGGCCGACGATCTCGCTCAACCGCCCGCGCGGCCAACCGCCACGGAGCGCGGCATCGAGCTGCTCGACCCCGCTCGCCAGCCGCCGCGGCGCATCGGTGAGCACCCGGCCGACGAAGACATTGCCGGGCAGCTCGAGCTCGGCGATCCGAGCCGCAGCGCTGGAGTGAAACGAAGCCATCGACCGCATTTTCGCCTAATCTTCGCTGCAAGGCTAGCGCAGACGCGGCGGGGGCTCTTGAACGCTGCCCTTTTCGCTCCGAGAGGGGTGAACCTTCGGTCGCGGCTTTTCTCGGCGGGTGGAATCCTGCATCGTTTTCATCATGCAGGGGCAGCTTTGGGTCGAGCCGGTCGGTAACCTGATCATCGCGCGTGTTCGCGGCGAGCCGAGCGAGGCGCTGCTGCGCGAGTGTCAGGAGCGGGTACTGTTGTTGGTGCAGGATACCGGCTGGGGCCGGGTGCTCTACGATACGCTCGAGATGGAATCGCCGCCGGTCGATGTGCCGCTGGCGCAGCGCCAGCTCGACGAGGAGCTCGGCGACATTCGCCTGCGCCGGGCGATCGTCGTCCCCAACAGCCGCCTCGCCTACCTCGCTCGGCTCGCCTTCGGCGAAGGCGACTACCGGGTCTTCTACAACGACATCACCGCGGCGATCGGGTGGCTGAGCGACGCTCCTTCTTGAGCCGCGTGCTTTGCGCCCGGCGGGGCAATGGTGCTAACCGCGCCGCATGGTCGTCGTCCATCATCTGAACAATTCGCGCTCGCAGCGGGTGTTGTGGCTGCTCGAGGAGCTCGGCATCGAGTACCAGGTCAAGCGCTATCAGCGCGATGCGGAGACAATGTTGGCACCGGCATCGCTGCGGGCCGTGCATCCGCTCGGCAAGTCGCCGGTGATCACCGACGGCGAGCAGACCGTCGCCGAATCGGGTGCGATCGTCGAGTACTTGGTCGAACGCTACGGCGGCGGCCGGCTGATTCCCCCAGCCGGCTCGCCCGAGCGGCTGCGCTACACCTACTGGCTGCATTACGCCGAAGGCTCGGCGATGCCGCCGCTGCTGCTGAAGCTGGTCTTCAACCGGGTCGAGACCGCTCCGCTGCCTTTCTTCATTCGGCCGATCGCCAAAGCGATCTCTGCAAAGGTGAAGAGCAGCTTCATCGAGCCGCAGATCAATCTCCATCTCGACTACATGGAAGCGGAGCTGGGCAAGACCCTGTGGTTCGCAGGATCCGAGATGACCGGCGCCGATATTCAGATGAGCTTTCCGCTCGAGGCCGCCGCCGCCCGCGGTGGGCTCAACGCCATGCGGCCGCGGCTGGTGGCGTTCTTGGAACGCATCCACGATCGCCCCGCCTACCAACGCGCTCTGGAAAAGGGGGGAACGTACGATCTGTTGATGTGAGGCGAGCAGCGCGTCGAGCCAAGCGAGGCGGACCTAGCTTCGAACCGTCAGACCGTTCGCGCGAACGGATGTCAGCGTCCGTGTCCGCATCGGTGCGGAATGGCGGCGGTGCGGCGGTGACCTCGCAGAAATCCCCCGCGCTTCGCGCTGCCCCCTTTGGGAAAGGGGGCGCACACCTGAGATCCGGGAGCCTCCGCCCCCTTTACAAAGGGGGCACACCTGAGATCCGGGAGCGTCCGCCCCCTTTACAAAGGGGGCACACCTGAGATCCGGGAGCGTTCGCCCCCTTTACAAAGGGGGCAGCGCGAAGCGCGGGGGATTTTAGACAGGCCCCTGAGTGCGCCCCCTTTTGCGCAGGGCTCAATTTCCTAGCTGCACTAGCGGCAAGCAGATGGTGAACTCGGCGCCTTGACCCAAACCGTCGCTGTGCGCCGAGATGTGCCCGCCCTGCATTTCGATCAGGTTTTTTGCCAGGGTCAGGCCGATGCCGAGGCCCGCCGACCGGCGCCGCAAAGATGTGTCGGCTTGAGTGAACAGCTCGAAGATCCGCGGCAGCATCTCGGCGCTGATGCCGATACCGGTATCGCGCACGCGTAGCGTCGCCTGGTGCTTCTCGACAGCGAGGCGAACTTTGATGCATCCATTGGCCGGCGTAAATTTGCGGGCATTGGTCAGCAGGTTCGACACCACTTGGGTCAACCGTTTGGGATCGCCGTGCACATACAGCGGCTCGGCCGGCAAATCGACCTGGAGCTTGATGCCATTGGCCTCGATCTCGGCGCGGGTGCTCTCGACCGCAAATTTGATCGGATCCTGGAGGGGCACCAGCTGCGGCCGTAGCTCGATCTTGCCGTAGGCGATGCGACTGACGTCGAGGAGCTCGTCGACCAGATGCGCCACGTGGCGCGCTTGCCGCTGGATGATCGCCCGCGGCTTGGCGATCATAGCGTCGGCGGGCACCATTCGCTCGATGGTATCGGCGGCGGCGATGATCGCCGACAGCGGATTGCGCAGCTCGTGGGAGAGTACCGTCAAGAAGCGATCCTTGTGCTCGTTGGCCGCGGTCAGCTGTTGATTGCGCAGCTCGATCTGGGCGTAGGCGGCGTCGCGCTCGGCTTCGGCATCGCGAGCATAGCGGTCGATCGAAGCGCCCGAGCTGAGATCGATCAAGTCGACCAGCCGCAGCCGGGCGTGTGCCATCTCGATCGGATCAATTTGGGAGTTGGCGATTTGGAATTTCTCGACCGCCGCCATCAGCACCTGGCGGAAGACCTGCATCTCTTCGAGAATCTCGGCGACGGTGTAGCCGTGGCCGCGCCGCTGCGCGCCGTGTTCCTCACCGTCCTTGCGCAGCTGCGGCGATTCGTCGCTGCACAGGTTGTTCGCCAAGATTAGCAGCAGCGAGGGCAGGTGATCGAGCAGCTCGTCGCCGTGGAGATCATGCCGGTACGCCGGCGCGCTTTCGGCGCGGACTACGCGACACCAGTCCTCCAGAATCCGTGCAGCATGGGCGCGCAAGAACTCGGCTAAGGCTTCGAATTGCATTGCCGCCGACATTAAAAGCCGCAGGCGCAGAGGAAAAGCCGGGTTGCGAAAAAGGGAAAAGAGAGGTCTGCGGGCTAATGGAAATCGTGCGACGGCGGTAGGACGGCGGGAGCATCTTCCGCGGTGGTGCGCATGCGGTAGCCGTGCCCCGTCTGGGTGATAGTTTGTCCCGGCAGCTTGCGTTCGTGCAGGCGGCGAGCAAGCACGTGGATCACTCCGTCGACCTGCTGCAGCGGTCCCTCGACCTCGAGCAACGCCGCGGTGTGGATCAAGGCGCGGTAGTGCTCGAAGACGTCCGGCCGCACCGCGGCATTGCTGGTCCCGGTTTCGTCCTCGAGCGTCAGAAAGCACATGCCCTTGGCGGTGCCCGGACGCTGACGCACGATCACCAATCCCGCAATCTTGACCCACCGTCCGTTGCGCACTCGCGCCAGCGCGCTCGCCGGCAACACCCCGTCGGCGCGCAGCTGCTCGCGCAAGTAGCCGACGACGTGCGGCCCGGTAGTGATTCCCGACGAGCGGTACTCCGCCAAGGTGCGGTCGAGCTCGCTCATCTCCGGCAACACCGCCGCAGGCTGGTTTGTCGGCGGGCGTGCGGCACCGGCGATGCTGCTCTGCCGGAACAGCGGCGCCCGCGGCACCGCGCTCGCCTGCCACAGCGCTTGTCGCGGGGTGACGCCGAAGCAGCCGAAGGCGCCGAGATGCGCCAGCGCCTGCACCTCGTGCTCGCGCAGCTCGCAGCGATGGATCACCGCCTCGATCGAATCGAAGGGACGCCGAGCCCGCTCGATGGCGATGCGCTTGCCGGTCGCTTCGCGCATGCCGCTGACGAAACGAAAACCGAGCCGCAGCGCGAGCTCGCCGTCGCTCGGCTCGAGCGTGCATGGCCAATCCGATTGGGTGACGTCGATCGGCCGCACCTCGAGGCCGTGGCGCTGCGCGTCCTTCACCAGCGTCGCCGGATGGTAGAAGCCGAGCGGCCAGTTGTTGAGCATGGCGCAGGTGAACGCGGCGAGATGATGGGCGCGCAGATACGCGGAAGCGTAGGCAATCAGCGCGAAGCTGGCGGCGTGACTCTCAGGAAAGCCGTAGAGTGCAAAGGCGGTGATGCTGTGGACGATCTGGTCTTGCTTGGCGCCACGGATGCCGCGCGCTGCCATGCCCGCGCGCAGGCGCGTCTCGATCTGTTTCATCCGCTCCGCCGAACGCTTGAACCCCAAGGCGCGACGCAGCTCCTCCGCCTCGCCGCCGGTGAAGCCGGCGAGCGCCATCGCCATGCGCAGTAGCTGCTCCTGGAACAGCGGCACGCCGAGAGTCCGCTTCAAGATCGGCTCGAGGTCGGGATGATCGTAGATCACCGGGGCGCGACCGTTGCGGCGATCGAGGTAGGGATGGACCATCTGCCCGACGATCGGACCGGGACGGATGATCGCGACCTGCACCACCAGATCGTAGAAACGCTCCGGCTTCATCCGCGGCAAGGTCGCCATCTGCGCCCGGCTCTCGACCTGAAATACGCCGATGGTGTCGGCGCGCCGCAGCATCGCGTAGGTCTTCGGGTCGTCCGGCGGCAGTTGGGCGAGATCGACCTCGACCTGCTCGTGGCGGCGGATCAGCGGAATCGCCTCCTCGAGCACGGCCATCATGCCGAGCCCGAGCAGATCGACCTTGATGATGCCGAGATCGGCGCAGTCGTCCTTGTCCCACTGCACCACCACCCGCCCCGGCATCGTCGCCGGCTCCAGCGGGACCACCGAATCGAGCTGCCCCTGGCAGATCACCATCCCGCCCGAATGCTGCCCCAGGTGCCGCGGCAGATCCTGCGCCATCCGGTACAGCTCAAAGAACTTCCGCACGCGTGGATGATGCAGGTCGAACCCCGCCTCGCGGAACTGCCGCTCCGTCGTGTCCTTCGGGTCCTTCCACTCCCACGCCCGCACCAGCCCCGACAGCCGCTCGAGCGACCCGATCTCGAACCCCAGCGCCTTCCCCACCTCGCGCGCCGCCGACCGCCCCCGGTACGTGATCACGTTCGCCGTCATCGCCGCGCCCAGCTTCCCGAACCGCTGGTACACGTATTGGATCGCCTTCTCGCGCTTGTCCCCGCTCGGCAGGTCGATATCGATGTCCGGCCACTCGCCCCGCTCCTCCGACAGGAACCGCTCGAACAGCAGTTCCATCCCGACCGGGTCCACCGCCGTGATCCGCAGCGCGTAACACACCGCGCTGTTCGCGGCCGACCCGCGCC
>DASPMH010000072.1:0-5055 GCA_035627175.1 Terriglobales bacterium
CGTCGAGCTGCCACCTCGCCCGCGGGCGCAACCCGCGCCGCCGGCGGTGGCGCCCCAGCCCAAAGCGGCTGTGCCGCCGCCGGTAGAGATCCCCGAGAGCCGCATCGTGCCGATGCCCGACGCGGGCGTCGAGAAGGCCAAGGAGGATGCGCGCTACCTGAGCGATCGCGACAACACCGTCGAGCAACAGACCGTCAAGCGTGGCCGGAACATCGACAACGTCAGAGGTGAGCCCCAAGCGCCACCTGCGCCGGACCAGCCTGCGCAGGCAAAGCCGCCACCTGCACCGGCGCCGAGAGCGGCGCGAGACCGACCTGCGGCACGCGCTCAGGGATCGGGTTCACCGTCGCGAAGGAGTGAGGATGTCGCCGCACTGCCGAAGCTCGATCAGTTGCTGCCCCGCGCCGGCGATCTCGCCATGGCCGATCGTGCGGTCACCGGCGCCGCGACGCAGCGTCAAACAGCGCCGGCGGCGGACACACGCCGCAACCTGTTGAAGGGGCGGCCCGACGCCATCTCCTCACGCCCGGGTGTCGCCGCTTATCTGCCGACGGTCAAAGAAGGCGACATCACCCTGCTCAACACCAAGGCCTCGCAATTCGCGCCGTTCGTCCGTCGCGTCGCGGCGCGGGTCTTCCAGCACCTCGAGATCGCCCTGCGCCAGACCGCCAGCTCGACCATCGCCGGCAGTGGCCGCGAATATGCCGAGGTCGAAGCGGTGATGAGCCCGTCGGGCGAACGGATCACCGCGATCCTGCGCAGCCGCAAGAGCGAAACCCAACTCGCCGCCCACCGCGTGCTGTTGAGCTCGGCCAACGCCGACGTCTTCTTCGACCGCAATCCCCCGCCGGCGGCGATCGCCGCCGACGGCAACATCCACTTCCTGCTCGCCATCGACCTGCACGTCGACATCGGTGTCGACCCCGAGACCGGCCGCCGCGGCACCAGCTACTACGGCGTCGCCGGCGTCGGCTTGGAGTAGCGACTCCGGCGTCGCCGGCGTCGGCTTGGAGTAACGACTCCGGCTGCAGTGGGCGCGCTCCGAGCGCACTTGGGCGCTCCAGCTTCGCGGTTCTCCTCTCAGCCGGCGCGCTCGGAGAGCGCGCGAGCTGCGCGGCAGCTTCATTCTTGAGAGTAGGCTTCGATCGGCGGGCAGGTGCAGATCAGGTTGCGGTCGCCGTAGGCGTTGTCGATGCGGCCGACCGGGGGCCAGTACTTGGCCTCGCGCAGCCACGGCGCCGGATAGGCGGCGCGCTCGCGCGAGTAGCGGTGTGGCCACTCGTCGCTACCGATCGCGGCGGCGGTGTGCGGCGCGTTCTTCAACGGATTGTCGGTCCGGTCGAGTTGGCCATCGGCAATCGCCTGGATCTCGTTGCGGATCAGGATCAGCGCGTCGCAGAAACGGTCGAGCTCGGCGCGTGACTCCGATTCGGTCGGCTCGATCATCAGCGTCCCCGCCACCGGAAAGCTCATCGTCGGCGCATGGAAGCCGAAGTCCATCAGCCGCTTGGCGATGTCCTCGACGGTGATGCCGGCACTCTTCTCGAAGCCGCGGCAGTCGACGATGAACTCATGCGCCACCCGGCCGTCGGTGCCGGTGAACAAGACGTCGAAGTGACCGCTGAGCCGCTTGGCCATATAGTTGGCGTTGAGGATCGCCACCTGCGTCGCCCGGGTCAGCCCCGCGCCACCCATCATCTGAATGTACATCCAAGGGATCGGCAGGATCATCGGGCTGCCGTGCGTCGCTGCCGAGACGACTCCGTCGCCGAGCAGCGGATGGCCCGGCAAGAACTCGGCGAGATGCGCGGCGACGCCGATCGGTCCCATACCGGGGCCGCCGCCGCCGTGAGGGATACAGAAGGTCTTGTGCAGGTTGAGGTGGCAGACGTCGGCACCAATGTCGCCTGGCCGGCACAAGCCGACCTGCGCGTTCATGTTGGCACCATCCATATAGACCTGGCCGCCGTGCTGATGGACGATGCGGCACACCTCGCGGACCTGCGCCTCGAAAACGCCGTGTGTCGACGGATAGGTGATCATCAATGCCGACAAACGATCGGCATGCTCCTTGGCCTTCGCCCGCAGATCGTCGACGTCGACGTCACCATTGGGACGACAGGCGACGGCGACGACGCGCATGCCGGCGATCACCGCGGATGCGGGATTGGTGCCGTGCGCCGACACCGGAATCAGACAGACGTCGCGATGCGCCTCGGCGCGGCTGATGTGGTAGCGCCGGATGGCGAGCAATCCGGCATACTCTCCCTGAGAGCCGGCATTGGGCTGCATCGACACCGCGGCAAAGCCGGTGATCTCGCGCAGCCAAGCCGACAGCTCCTCGATGATTTGCTGGTAGCCGCGCGTCTGGTCGGCGGGCGCGAAAGGATGGATGTGGGCGATCTCGGGCCAGGTGATCGGCATCATCTCGGCCGCGGAGTTGAGTTTCATCGTGCACGAGCCGAGCGGAATCATCGAATTCGCCAGCGACACATCGCGATTCTGCAGGCGGGTGATGTACCGCAGCAGCTCGTGCTCGCTGTGGTGCTCACGAAAGATCGGGTGCTGCAGAATCTCACCGCCGCGGGCGTGCGGCGGCGGAATGTCGTCGCCGATCTCCGCCTGGAGATCCTCGAGCGCGGGCAGGGTCCGGTCGCCGGCGAACACCGCCAACAGCTCGCGCAGGTCGCGGCTCGAGGTGGTCTCGTCGACATTGATCGCCAGCCGGCCGTTGCCGAGCGCGCGCAGGTTGAGCCCCGCGGCCGCGGCTTGCTCGAGGAGTCTTTCGGCATCGTTGCCGACATCGACACTGACCGTATCGAAGAACACGCCGTCGCCGACCGCCAAACCCAGCTGCCGCAGTCCTGCCGCGACGACCCGGGCCATGCGGTGCACGCGTCGGGCGATACGATGCAGCCCTTCGGGTCCGTGGTAAACCGCGTACATGCTGGCGACGATCGCCAGCAGCACCTGCGCCGTGCAGATGTTGCTGGTCGCTTTGTCGCGACGGATGTGTTGTTCGCGGGTCTGGATCGCGAGCCGGTACGCCGGCCGCCCTTGCGCATCTTGCGAGACACCGACCAACCGACCCGGCATCCGCCGCACGTGCGCCTCGTGCGTAGCGAGATACGCCGCGTGCGGTCCGCCGAAGCCCATCGGCACGCCGAAGCGTTGGGTGCTGCCGATGGCGATATCGGCGCCGATCTCGCCCGGGGAACGCAGCAACACCAACGACAGGATGTCGGCGGCCATCACCACCAGTGCTCCGGCGCGATGCGCCGCCGCGACCAGAGCGGAATAATCTTCGACCCGGCCGTCGGTGGTCGGGTACTGCAGCAGGATGCCGCAGTAGTTGTCGCCGACACTCGCCAGCGAGGAGAGATCGGCAATCTCCAACTCTATGCCGATCGACTCGGCGCGAGTGCGCACCACCGCGAGAGTTTGCGGATGGCAGTCATCGGAGACGAGGAAAGCGGGCTTCTTGCCGCGGCCGATGGCGTAGCACATCGCCATCGCCTCGGCGGCGGCGGTCGCTTCATCGAGCAGCGAAGCGTTGGCGAGCGGTAGTCCGGTCAGATCGGCGACCATCGTCTGAAAGTTCAGCAGCGCTTCCAGCCGTCCTTGGGCGATCTCCGCCTGGTAGGGCGTGTACGGGGTGTACCACAGTGGGTTCTCGATGATGCAGCGCTGAATCACCGCCGGCGTGATGGTGCCGTGGTAACCCATGCCGATCATCGAACGAGCGACGCGGTTCTGCGCCACGATCGCACGCAGGCGATGTGTCGCGTCGTGCTCGTTGAGCGGAGCGGGAAGATCGAGCGGGCGGTGCGAGCGGATATCGGCGGGGAGGGTCGCCTCGATCAGCTCGTCGAGGGAACTGTATCCGAGCGTGGCCAACATCTCGGCGACGTCGGCTTCGCTCGGACCGATATGGCGTTCGGCGAAATCAGCGGGAGCGTCGAGGCCCTTCAGGTGTTGCGTCAATCCTCGCTCTCCTCCGCGGTGTAGCCTTCATACTGCGCAGCGTTCATCAGAGCGTTGATCTCATCGGGGTTGCTCATCTCGACCTTGACCATCCAGCCGTCACCGTAACAGTCCTCGTTGATCATCTCCGGATTTTCAGGAAGGTCGTCGTTGATCTCGACCACGGTTCCGGTGACCGGCGCGTAGATGTCGGAGACCGCCTTGGTCGATTCGACCACACCGAAGGCGTCGTTCTGACTGATCTTGTCGCCGACCGCCGGCAGTTCCACGAAGACTACGTCGCCGAGCTGATCCTGGGCGAAGTCGGTGATGCCGATGGTGACGACATTACCCTCGACCAAGACCCACTCGTGCTCTTTCGAGTACTTCAGGTCCTCGGGGAACTCCATTCTGCGAATCCTCCTCTGAGCTAGCGCTTGTAGAAAGGGAGCGGAACCGTACGGGCCGCGAGCTTGCGGCCGCGGATTTCTACTTGCAGATCCACTCCCGGCTCTGCATGGCGCGTCGCGACATAACCCATGGCGATAGCCTTGCCAAGCGTGGGGGACATGGTGCCGCTGGTGACGACACCGATGGGTTCGTCGCCGGCGAACAGCTCGTATCCTTGACGAGCGATGCCGCGATCGAGGACTTCGAGGCCGGCCAGGCGGCGTGCCAGACCGCTGTCACGCTGAGCCAGCAGCGCCTCGCGGCCGAGAAACGACGGCTTGGAGAAACGCACCACCCAAGCGAGGCGGGCCTCGAGTGGGGTCGTTTGCTCATCGAGCTCGTGGCCGTAGAGAGGCAGCGCCCGCTCCAGTCGCAAGGTGTCGCGGGCGCCCAAACCAGCCGGTCGCAGCTCGCAAGATTGTCCCGCCTCGAGCAAGGCATCCCACAGCTGTGGCGCCCCGGCAGCGTCGCAGTAGAGCTCCCAACCGTCTTCGCCGGTGTAGCCGGTGCGCGAAGCGAGGGTGGCGACGCCGGCAATATCGATCTCGCGGAAGGAAAACGGCTTCAACGCCGCCAGCTCGGCCGGCGCGATGCGGCCGAGTATCTCGGTGGCACGGGGGCCCTGCAGTGCCAGCAAGGCAA
>DASPMH010000073.1:0-4198 GCA_035627175.1 Terriglobales bacterium
GCCGGGGTGCCCTTGCCGGCGACGTTGGCGCCGAACAAGCCGACACTGGCGCCGTAGCTCAGAGTGAACGAGGGACTGATCCGCGCCATCTCGACATTGAAAGTGGTGCGGGCGTAGCGGGCGGTATTGGCCTCAGAGCCCGCAGCCGAGTCTTGCTTGGAGCGCGACTCGCCGCGCCCAGTTATGCCGGAGAGCACCGCGTCGAGCCCGAGCTTCCGGTGCATGTCGCGCATCAGCTCGTAAGGCAGCACCTCGCCGCTCTCCATCTTCGGCACCAGCGGCTCGAGCTCGCGAGTGAAGTAGTCGCGGAAGGTGTCGCGCAGCATCCGCTCGGTGTCGGTCAACTCCATCTCCATCGGCAAGGCTCCTCCTCAACGCGAAAGCACCACGCAAAAGACCATGCAGGAAACCTGCCCCCTTTCGCAAACTTTCGGAAAGGGGGCGCACCCTGGGGCGTGCCCGTGTAGCTGCCGTCGGTAGACGGCGGCAGGTGCGCTGCGCGTCGCGCCGTGGCGACTCGCAGAAATCCCCGCGCCTGCGGCGCTGTGCAGGGTGAAAGGGCCTCTTGGGAGGCTGCGTTGACGGTTCCCCGGCCGTTGCTAGCATCGCTGCAGTTGTTCGCTGATTCGACACAGGAGAGCCAATGGCCACGCCGCGTCGTGACGGTTCGATTTCGCTTCTGAGGATTTGTTTCGGGGTGATGTCGGCGGCGATGCTCGGCGCGCCTGTGCTCGCCCAAACTGTCGAGCGCAGTGTCGAGCCGGTGGTGCTCAGCGGCGCGCAGATCCCGGATTGGTCGCGTCTGCCTTCGACGATTCTCTGCGCCCCCTATCCTTCCGGTACCACCGGTAGCCGTGATGCCCACAATGGCACCGTTACCGTTCCCCCCGATGTTCGCACCGGCGTACCCATCGATGAGATCGCCGCCTATCGCTGGACCGGCGCCGGCTTCGAAGAGATTCCGGTGCAGGTCGACGAGCGCTACTACTACTGCCTCTCCAATCCGGCCTCGGACTTCGCCATCTACTCCGGCACCGACAAAGAGCTGACCTACGCCTGGGACGTCGAGAGCTGGAAGAAGACGGCCGGCGAATGCAGCGCCAGCTACGCTCCCGGTGATGGGCCCACTCCCGACCCTGTCGGCACTCTCGATGATGACGATGAAATCGTTTTCATGGCCAACGATGCCGGACCGCAAGCGCCCTCGGGCGCGCTGCCGCCGCTCGGTACGAGCGAAGGACATGGCATTGCCGTGATCGATCCGCTCGATCCGGCGACACAACGCTTCGTCTATCTGTTTCGCCAAGCCGGCGGCTCGTCGTTCGACTCTGCCAGCGGCTATGTGCAGTACCAGCGCCACGCCGATGCCGACGAATGGCTCGATCGCTACAGCTTCCGCAGCGACGATCCGGAAGTCCTCGGAGTGAGCAATACCGGCTACGGCCCCAATCTGCCCGGCACCGTCTGCCGCACCGCCGTTTACCCCGGCTTTCCGGCTGTCCCCGACGGCATGCCGCGACCGTCGACCGACCGCTTCGTCCGCGATGCCGTAACCGTCAGCACCGACACCTATCGCTGGAGTGCCACGGGCCGCTGGATGGTGCGGGATCTGCGCATCGCCAAGCCTGGTCAACCGGGGA
Organism: Terriglobales bacterium; assembly: GCA_035627175.1. Lineage (GTDB taxonomy): Bacteria > Desulfobacterota > Binatia > HRBIN30 > HRBIN30 > DASPMH01. The sequence continues at coordinate 1,641 of DASPMH010000073.1, forward strand.
TCTACGGTCCGGATCTGCTCGATCGCTGGAAGGGTCGCGCCTTCCAGCAAAGCCCCGACTCGAGCATTTCGCTGGTCGGCTTCGAGGATGAGCAGGTCAATTGGGAGGCCAATAGTGCCTTGCTCGGCGAGCGCCAGGGGCCGGTCCGCGCCATTCGCGAGGTGTGGGGTGCCGACTCGGGCACCAACGTCACCAAGACCGAAACCTTCTACCGTGATGCGATCAGCTACCGCTATCACGTCCGCGTTCACCCGATCCCGCCGGATGGCCTGTACACCTCGTGGGATTACAACGCCGGCGTCGCCAGCCGCTACTACAACATCCTCAAGCCCGACGGCGTGGCCATCGATGGCGTCAACGACGACGTCGGTAGTGTCGATGCAGTCTTCGGTATTCCAGCCTTCTTCGATGCTCCGGACCCGACCTTCAACGTGCCCTCGGCGATTCTGAACTGGGAGCAGGTGTCGGCGGTCGGGGATGGCGGCTCGCTGGTCTACATCCTCGAGCTGACCGGAGCGACCACCGCGGTCAATCCGGCGGTGGTGCCCTACTATCGCGACGACGCTTGTCTCGATGACGGCACCGGCGACGATCCGGTGCCCCGGCCGTGGCCGGGCGAGCCGTCGACGGACAGCCGCGTCCACCAAGGATATTCCGACGCCAACGGTGGAACGCCTTACGATCAACTGGCCTGCGAGCAACGCCAAGGTGCGTGGGGCGCGCACGGCATCCACTACTTTTTCTCGGGCGACAGCGACAACGCGGCGTCTCCCGAAGTGTTGACCGAGATCGATGCGCAGCAGTGGCAGTTCCTCGTGCCGACCAGCGCGCCGGTCAATGTCGGCCAGCGCTACGGCAATGTCGTCATCGCGCCGCTGCTGCCGGTCGCCGCACCCTTGTTCGGCCTGCCCGCGGTGCTGCCGCCCAGTGCGGCGCCGGCGGGGGTGGTGACCGATCAGGGGGTGGGTCTGTCGGTCGTGCTCGCCGGCAGTGACGTGCCGACCTGCGACTTGACCTTCACCATCGTCGCCCCGCCTGCGCACGGGACGCTTGGTGCGATCACCAATCATGGCTGTGCCCTCGGCCTGCCCTCGACGGACACGGCGGCTGTCGTCTACACGCCGGAGGCGGATTTCGCCGGCGAGGACAGCTTCACTTACAAGGTCAACGACGGCCTCTTCGATTCGGGCCCCGCAACGGTGCAGGTCACCGTCCGGCGCACTTCACCGCCGACGTGTGCGACGCCGATGGAGGTTCCCTGTCGCGCTCCGGTCGTCGCGGGTAGCTCGCCGCTGCAGCTGCGCAATCGCTCGCGCGACGAGCGCGACAGCCTCAGCTGGAGCTGGACTCGGGGAGCGGCGACGACCCTTGCCGACTTCGGCGATCCTACCGCTGACACCCACTACCAATTGTGTTTGTTCGACGATGCTGGGCGCACCATAGCGCGTGCCTCCGCACCCGCGGGCGCGCAGTGGCGTCGCAGCGGAGCGGCGCTGTCGTATCGCAGTGGCGGCGGGCGCAGCTCGCTGCGTCTCAAGCTGCGGCCGGGAGAAGCGGGCAGAGCACGGATCAGCGTCCGCGGGCGCGGCGCTTGGCTCGGGTTGGCTTTGCCGGCCGAACAGCCGGTGATCGCGCAGCTGCGCAACAGCGACGGCGATTGCTGGCAGGCGACCTACAGCTCGCCAGCTCGTTACAATCGCGCCGATCGTTTCGACGGGCGCGCCGACTGAACAGAGAAAGGGCAGCTACGATGAAAGAACCTTGTGCCGAGGTAGCCGTAGTGGTCGTAGGCAGCAACGAATTCAGTGCCAGGCTGGCGCGCCTGCTGACTACCGCCGGCCACCCGGTGCGAACGGTCTCGAGTCGCGACGACGGGCGCGACGCGGCCGCCGGGGCCCGGGTAGTTGTGGTGACCGACAGCTACGATGCCGACTACTGCGATCGCCTCAACGCCGGCGCCACCGACCTGCGCATCATCTTCGCGCCGCCGTCGATCCCAGCCGATCTCGAGGAGGAGGTCGCCTTGCGCGAGAACGTACGGCTCCGTGTCGCCTCGCCCAACGCCGAAGAGTTCCACGCGCTGGTGCACGACATCCTCGCGCCGATCCCGGACGCCCGCCCGCGCGCCCTCCCCGACTGATCGGTGGCGGTGTAGCTGCCGTCGGTAGACGGCGGCCAGGTGAGCCGAGCCGCCGCGCTCTACCGAGCGCAGCCACATGCCGCACGCCGCGTCGAATCAAGCGATTTGCAGCGGTGTAGCTGCCGTCGGTAGACGGCGGCCAGGTGAGCCGAGCCGCCGCGCTCTACCGAGCGCAGCTACATGCCGCACGCCGCGTCGAATCAAGCGATTTGCAGCGGTGTAGCTGCCGTCGGTAGACGGCGGCCAAGTGAGCCGAGCCGCCGCGCTCTACCGAGCGCAGCTACACGCCGCACGCCGCGTCGAATCAAGCGATTTGCAGCGGTGTAGCTGCCGTCGGTAGACGGCGGCCAGGTGAGCCGAGCCGCCGCGCTCTACCGAGCGCAGCCACATGCCGCACGCCGCGTCGAATCAAGCGATT
>DASPMH010000074.1:0-3965 GCA_035627175.1 Terriglobales bacterium
AAAAAGAGTGTCGCCCAGAATCGTGTCGGTGCATGTCCCGAAGCTAGGAAACGGCTCCGTGCCTCCAGCAATCGTCATTGCCTCTCGATCGGCGTCAACGGCAATGTACCGGCACCCCGGCGGCGGGCAATCGGACAGAAATGCGCCTTCGGTGGTACATGTCGCATCGGGATTGCACCAGAGCGGCTCACCCAGAATCGGCTCCAAGCTGGCGATTGCCGTGGGACTCCATGCCGTGCCGATCGCTACGCTATCGACGCACGTAGCTGGGATCGGGTTGTCGCCGTCGAACGCGCAACAGCCCAGAGGCGCAGAGCAAGCCCCGAAGGTGTTCGCTTCAATGCTCGTACTCAATCCGCTGTCGCGTATCGGTGCGATGCCATTGCACATACCTGAAGCGTCGTCCCCATCAGAATCAGTCCCAATGTAATTTCCCGCGATCGTTGCGGGACCGGAATACCCGTTGAAATGGTCGCCGATAACGACACCATAAATATCATTGGCAGAGATCACATTGCGAGCCGTACCGATGCCGCCGATGACAGTGTCCGTATGGCGTGAGGCGTGAATGCCGTACTCGTTGCCGAGCGGACTGGCACCGGTCCTGTCCGTCCCAATGAAATTGCCGACGATAGTGGTGTTAGATGCGAAATGATTGCTCCACCCACTGAGAGCAATTCCAGTCCGATTTCCGGAAATGAGATTACTCGCAATTGAAATTTCGTCACTCGAGTAGGCGGCGATCCCGTGAAAAAATGGGCGAGCGGATGCGCCCAGAGGATTTGTGCCAATGAAGTTACCCGCCACGCTGCCTCCCACCACCTCACCGAACTTAATTGCGGTCGAGAACCTCACCAACGACGGGCCTTCAAAGACGTTCCCTTCACCAGCAGCGAGACCGCCAATTTCAGAGTTGGCGCCGCCAACCCAGACGCCAATAGAGTTTGCGTCGAATTGGTTGCACTGCACTACCAGGCCAGAGTTGTTGGAGTCGACGGCCTCAACATCTTCACCATCAAACCCGACAATCCAAAGGCCGCGGATTTCGACGCCAGCGCCACTGATACCTAGCGCCCGGTACAAACTACCATTACCGAGGATCCTAACTTTTAACGTCGGCGGCGTCCCGCCCCACAGGTCACCGCACGATGCGCCCGGTTGAGTAGTCCCGTCAATCACCGTGTTAGCCGCAAAGACCAGGGGAAACTCCGTTTGTGGTTCGACCGTGCACACGCCGGAGCCAGAATCGCACCCAGAGTCGCTGCTGGGAATGTCGAACGCAATGATTGTTCCTGGATCAGTGTTCGCCTCGTCGATGGCCGAGCGGAGAGTGCAAGCGCCGCCACCGTCGTCGCAGAGGCCATCTCCCGGATTATCGTCGGCACCGTCTCCAGTGGAATCGACTACGCAACATAGTTGCGGTGTCGGCGTGGGCGTCTGTCCCGCTACTGCGATCGGCCCACAGCAACATGCCAACATGAGAATGATCCAACGAATAAGCACCATCGTCCCCGCTATGTGCGGCGGCACCGCCGCCGTCGCCGCGAAGTGCTGAAAAATGAAGCTTTCACCCCAATGGGCGTGGGGCTCGATAGTCGGTCGGCGGCCAATTGTCAATGCAAATTAGAAAATTATTGGAAGCGGCGCCGCGGTTCTGTGATTAGAGAGACGGGTGCACTGTTGCCGAGCGGAGGAACGACTACCTAGCCGCTGGCAGGGCGATGCACGTTGCACCGCGCTTTCTCGCTCGGTGATCACTACCGTCAGAAACGTCCTCGCGAATATGTTTTTGGTGTGACATCCATTCCAGCAGAACTTAGTATCGGCGGCCTTCGACTAAAATTGCGATGGGATCGCCTGGCGACGACTCGAACAAACACGGCGGGTAGCGGCGGTCGCGCTCCGATTCGCACGCTGCGGTGCCGAAGGTCTTCGCGATCCAAATCGATGCCGGTTGCCCCCTCGCCGACTCTATGACGACGCGATCAGCCGGCAACACTCTGTCGACGCGCATACCGTCGACGCGGGTAATCTGCCAACCGCACCCTGCCGCGGCCGAATCGGTCAGGACGATCTGGCGACGCTCCCCCGCCCGCGGCGCAACCGGAATCTCGTAGCTCGACACATAAGGGCCGCGGAACTCGAGGCTATGGATCTCGGGATAGGCCCAGTTCGCAAACAAAAACGATCCCCCGCTGCCGGGGCTGTCGGATGTTCGAGGCGATGCAGACATACATTCTGGATCGCCGGACGAAAGGGGCCGATGACAGACCCGAAGTGAGGCGACCTGCAGCCACGATTCCACTTCTCGCAAAAGGGCATAGCGGTTCGCTGCCAGATCGACGCGCTCCACGTCGGCGCTAACCAATGGTGAATCATCGCCCTCCGCCAACATAACTTGCAGCTGTCGCGTCCTCTTGGCCGCGTTGGGCGGCAAGCGCGGTAGTGCCATCGACATCCCCAGGACGAGCTCACGGCATGCGGCGCTCTGCACATGGAACTTCAGATCGTCGAAGCCCCAGCCCCGAGCGACAGCGCGATCGGCGATCCTAGCCGCGTCTTGGTCGCTCCACGGCACCACTTCCCCATCGCTGCGCGGCAACAGCGCGAGCCCGGCAAGCCCAAAGAGCAACCACCGACGGGCGGGACTGCGATCGAAACCGAAGATCGCGGCGAGAAATACTGACACCGGAGCCAAAATAGGGTTGACGTAAAAAAGTGCAACGGAATGCGCCGTCAACGCAGACAGCGCGATCGCAACCAGGGCGAAAGGCGAAACCAAGGATACTCCGATCGCGACAATTTGCTCACGCCGCGCCATCGATCGGAATCGGGGGCGGAAAGTTGCGACCAACGCCGACGCGAGCAGCATTCCTCCGACCGCCGGTAGCGCTGCTCCGAGGTCCAGAGCTCGCAAATTGGTGAACAGGGCGCCGCTCGAGGTTAGGCCGTACACCAGCGTCAAAACCGTCGCCGCGATTGCCATGTCGCTCCATGGCCGTCTCCCCGCTAACGCTGTGATCGCAAAGACCGCGGGCACCAAACTGAGCGAGGCCATGTGCACGCCGATACCGATAGCGAGAACGCCCGCTGCCGCGATGAGGAAGCGCCGGCGGCGCGCAAGCGCGTAGTGCACCAAACACGCGACGGCTATCGTGTCGGGAAAGGCCGCGACCGACGGAGCGGTCAGAAAGCTGGGCGGCGTATACAAACTGAGTGCGACGACGAAAAACACGGCCGCAGATGCAGCCAACGGGTTGCTCCCAAGGCAGTCCCTGACCGTTACGAAGAGGAGTCCCGCCGCCAGCGCTAGCAAGGCCAACACGGCGGATCGGGCACTGGCGGTATCGCCACCAAGCCATCGCACCGCGACAAGAAAATTCGTCCATGACGCTCCATGATACAAACCAGGTATGGAGCTGGGCGGACCGACACGATGGCATTGCCCCAGCTCGACACAGTCGCGCGCCATTAGCTGATCGCGGACACCGTCGGCCGTGATGTAGAAAGCGGGCTTGACCTGGTCGAGGAATACGAACGCGACCAAGGTGACGAGCGCGGTAGTGCCGTGCGACAGAAGGAATCGCCGAGGTGCCGACATCAGGCCACGTTCGGACGAACTTTCCTTGCAGTCGTCATCGCCATACGTCTAATCGATCGCTGCGCGGACCGCGGGCAGCAGCTGCTCTGCCGCCAGGCGGTTCCCCTCGGGAGTATAGTGGGGATCGTCGTCGAACTGGGGCAGACGCTTCTCATGCAGGGCCAGGTACACGACGGCATACTGCGCCGAGATTCGGGTGATCTCATCATCGAGCCGGCTGCCAAAGTCGCTCTCGCTCCACACCACCACCGCGGCATCGGCGGCCTGCGCCTCATCGAGAAACGTTTCGTACAGGGCGACAAACCGATCCGGATCGGCACCGGTCGCCAGGCGCAGCATGAAGTAGGCGCGCGCCAATCCGGAG
>DASPMH010000075.1:0-19787 GCA_035627175.1 Terriglobales bacterium
CCGCCGCGCTCTACCGAGCGCAGCTACACGCCGCACGTCGTGCGCGAGTTACTCATAGGGTCTGGCGGATGGCTCGCATCAGGGCGATGTTGTCGGAGTGTCCGGTCTTGCGGGCGCGGATGTGGCCTCGCAAGGGGCGGCCGAGCAGGTAGGAATCGCCCATCACGTCGAGAATCTTGTGGCGGGCCAGCTCCTCCGGGAAGCGCAAGTCGGTGTTCACCACCTTCTCGTCGTCGATCAGGATGCAGTTGTCCAAGCGCCCGCCGCTGGCGAGTCCCATCGTCGCCATCTGCTTCATGTCGCGGAGAAAGCCGAAGGTGCGCGCCGGCGCGATCTCGTCGCGAAACGAATTGGGCCCGGTATAGCGAAAGGTGTATTCCTGGGTGCCGACGGGCGGCGGATAGATCAGCGTGTAGGTGATGGCGAAGCCGTCGTCCGGCTCGATTGCGATGCGCTCGCCGCGCTCACCTTCGACGGCGATCACCCGCCCGACGACAATCTCCTCGACCGCCGCAGCTTGTTCGACGACGCCGGCGCTTTCGATCAAGGCACAGAAATCCTGGGCTGAGCCATCCATGATCGGAATCTCGCCCTGAAATTTGATCTGGACGTTGGTCACCCGATAGGCGTGCAGCGTCGCCAGGATGTGCTCGACCGTCTGAACCGTCACCCCCTCTCGATGCAGCGCCGTGGCGTAGCCGGTCGAGTCGACCCAATCGACCAGCGCCGGCACCGAGCGCTCTGCGGACAGGCTGGTGAACACGACCCCGGTACCGGGAGGCGCCGGCTGCAGCACCAGCCCCGTCTTCACCCCCGTATGTAACCCGTGGCCGCTGGCGACGACGCTGCGGCCGAGGGTACGTTGGGGCAGCGCGGCCCGCGCCGCCGCCGATCGGGCTACCGCGCTGCCGGCATCGCCGCGGCTCGCTGCGGCGGCGCTGCCATCGCCTACCGCGCCGTCGATCCGTTGTTGGCGATGGCTCAGAGCGCGCTGCACCACCGCCAGGACGGCGTCGAGCGAGAGCGGCTTCTCGAGGAAATCGAACGCGCCGAGCTTGGTTGCCTTGACCGCGGTTTCGATGTTGCCGTGCCCGGAGATGACGATCACTTCCGGCGGCGGCATCGCGCCCTGCAGCTGTTGGAGCAGCTGCAGCCCATCGAGCTCGGGCATCCAGATGTCGAGAATGATCAGGTCCGGGCTGCGGAGCTGAATCGCCGCCAGCGCCTCTGCGCCATCGGCTGCTTCGATGACCGCCAGTCCTTCCTCCTCGAGGATGCCGCGCAGCGAGGAGCGGATCTCGCGCTCGTCGTCGACCAACAAGACGGTGTTGCTCATAGTCTCTGCGCTCCTCAGACGGCGACCGCGCGGGGCGCCGGCTCGCGCACCGGAAAAGTGATGACGAAGCGCGTACCGGCCGGGCGATTGTCGTAGACCCGGATGTAGGCGTGATGGTCGGCGACGATCGACGAGACGATCGCCAGTCCGAGACCGGTGCCGTGTTTCTTGGTCGAGAAGTAGGGTTCGAACAGTCGCATCTTGGTTTCCGGCCGCATGCCCGCGCCGTTATCGGCGACCTCGAGCTCGATCACGCCGTGCTCCGCGTCGTAGCGGGTGGCGACGGCGATCTGCGCCGGACGCTCGGCACCCTCGCACGCAGCCAGAGCGTTGTCGACCATGTTGACCAGCGCCCGCTTGATCGCGTCGCCATCGAGCTCCAGCAACGGCAATCGCGGGTCGGCCGCCAGCGCGAAGCGCGCCTCAGGGTGACCTTCGCGGAACAAGGCGAGCGCCTCCTCGGCGAGCTCGTTCAAATCGCGCCGGGCGAGCTCGGACGGGGGCAAGCGGGCAAAGTTGGAGAACTCGCTGACCAGCCGCTTGAGCGCGTCGACCTGAGAGATGATGGTTCGGGTACATTCGTCGAGCAGCGCACCCTCGGGCTGACTCAGCAGCTGCGCGTAGCGCTTGCGAACCCGCTGCGCCGAGAGCTGGATCGGGGTCAGCGGGTTTTTGATCTCGTGGGCGACCTGGCGCGCGACCTCGCGCCAGGCTTCCATCCGCTCGACCCGCAACAGGTGCGTGACGTTTTCGAGGAACAAGATCGCCCCGCGCCGCCGGTCATCGTCGGCGAAGACATTGGTCGCGCTGGCGAGAACGGTGATGACCTGATCGACGCCGGCGAGCTTGAGTTGTCCCGTCGCCTCGCGACGCGGAGCTTGGCTGAGCTGCTGGAGAACTTCGCCGAGCGGTTCGAGATCGGATCGGGCGAAGGCCTCGGACCAATGTTTGCCGCGCACGTGTACCAGCCGCACCCCGAGCATCAACTCGGCGGCGCGGTTGACGGTGGTAATGTTGCCGCGCGCGTCGAGCGAGACGACGCCGGCGGTGATGTTGCCGAGGATGCTCTCGAGGTACTTGCGCCGCTCGTTGAGCTCGGCGTTGATTTTCTCCAGATCGGCAGTCATCTGGTTGAACGAGTCGACCAGCACCCCGGTCTCTTCGTCATGCCCGGCGTCGATGCGGTAGGCCCAATTGCCTTGCGCCACCTCGCGCGTACCTTCCTCGAGACGCTGCAGCGGCACGGTGATGCTCTTGGCTTGCTGGAAGCCGACCCAGCTCGCCGAGAAGATCAGCACCAGCGTGATCAGCGCGAGGGTGAGAATGTACTGATTCTCGATGGGCTGCTTCATCGCCGCCAGTTGCCGGTATTCGGCGTAGGAGCGGCCTGCCGCGCGCGCTTTGCGACTGACGCTGCGGGGCACGTAGTAGTCGACCAGGACCGCCGAAATCGCACCGTTGCCTTGGTGTACCGGCGCGGCGACGCGGACGATGTCGGCCTTGCCGAAGCGCAGAGTGTCGACGGTAGTCTCGCCTGCCAAGACTCGTGCGATGTTGCGCGGCGAGCGGCGGATGACGTGCTTCTTGAGCGCGACGATCTCGGACCTCGCCAGCGTCCCGCCATCGGGGCCGATCAGCTCGATCGCACCGACATTGAGCCGGCGTTGCTGATCGTCGGCGAAGCGCTCGAGAACGGCGGGATCGGTAGAAGGAGCCTGCTTGCCGGCATCGTCGGCTACTGCGCGCGCGAAGTAGACGGCGTTGTCGGCGGCGAACTGGTAATAGCTCTGGGTCACCTGCATCGCGTTCTCGAGGGCGCGCTCGATGCGAACGTTGAACCAGCTCTCGAAGGCGGAGTTGAGAAAGACTTGCGCCGCAAAGAAGAGGAAAGCGCTCGGTACCAGGGCTAGACCGACGAACGACAGCACCAGCCGCGTGCGCAACCGCGAGCCGAAGATGCCGCGCCGCCGCTCGAGCACCAGCCGCACCAGATTGCGGGTCAGCAGGAAGGCGAGCAGGCCGAGCAGGATCAGGTTGAGGTTGATCAGCAAGAAGAAGATGATGTTGCCCGCCGGCGACTTGCTGTCGCTGATTTCGGGCAGCATCGTCTCGAGCACCAGCAACACCAAGAACCCGGCTGTGGCGCTGATCAGTAGGATCAGGTCGCGGCGGCGGTGACGCGACTCGTCGGGTGGGTTGGGGGGCGCCTCGAACCCCGGGCGCTCACTAGGCATGAGGCGGCGATTCTAGGAACCTGCTCGGCGCGCCGCAACCGGTTTTGCCTTAGGCACCGATCCGTGCGATGGCCCGCGTCCATGAATGCAGTGCTCGAGGCGATCGCGCAGCGCGCTCTGGAGATGGTCACCGCCGGTCAGATCGTCGGCCTCGGCTCGGGCCGCGCCGCGGCGGCGTTCGTGCGCGCTTTGGGTAAGCGAGTTGGCGAAGGGTTGAGCATCCGCGGCATTCCCACGAGCGAGAGCACCGCCGCGATTGCCCGCGAACACCGCATCCCGCTGGTCGGCCTCGATGCCGCCGAGGCGATCGACATCACCATCGATGGCGCCGACGAAGTCGATCCCCAGCTCAACCTGATCAAAGGCTACGGCCACGCCTTGGTGCGCGAGAAGATCGTTGCCGCTGCGTCGAAGCGGCTGGTCATCCTCGTCGGTGAGGAAAAGCTGGTGCCGGTATTGGGCGCGCGCGGAATATTGCCGGTCGAGATCGTCCCCTTTGCTGCACCATTCTGCATCCGGCGCCTGACCGGGCTCGGCTGCGCGCCGCAGCTGCGGCTAGACGGCGAGCGACCCAAGGTCAGCGACAATGGCAACTACATCCTCGATTGCGGCATCGCGCCGTTGCGCTCGCCCGCCGAGCTCGACGAGAGCATCCGCGCCATCCCAGGCGTCGTCGGCACCGGCTTGTTCCTCGGCATGGCCGAGCGGGTCCTGGTCGGCGAAGGTGGCGGAGTCCGCGAGCTGACCCGGCGGTAGAGTAAACCTCCCCTCCTTTCCAAGGAGGTCGGTGGCGCGTGGCGGCTGCACGACGATGGTCGCCGCAGGCGCTACCGCAGCAATGGACAGAAACATTGGCTGCGGCCTGCGCTAGGCAACGCGCCGATGGACGCCGCCTGCCCCTTCTGTGCCCTGCAACGCCTCGGAGATACGAGTCTCGACTTCCTCTGTCGGATCGGCTGGGACGATCGAGTGACTCGTTTGCACCTAGAAACGTCGGGGTTCGATCGGAGAGTCCACCTGCAGCCGGGCGTGCGGGAGCATGTGATCCGCTCGGCGAGCCTGCTGCGGCCACTGATTCAGCAGGCGTGGACCAATCTCATCGTCAAGGTGAATCGCGAAGCGACGGACGATGCGAGGCTGCAGGAGTTCCTGTTCGGCGCCTGCCGGATCGCGCTCGACCCGGCGCGGCAAGCACTGCGCGAGCTGCAGAACAACCGCTGCTTCTATTGCGACGGCAGGATCCAGGGGAGCGCGCAGGTCGATCATTTCATCCCATGGGTGCGTCATCCCGACAACGGCATCGAGAATCTGGTTGCTGCGGACTCCGCCTGCAACAACAACAAGCGCGATTTCCTCGCCGCCGGCGAGCACCTCGAGCGCTGGACCGAACGCTTTGCCGCCGGCTCTTCGACCGGCACGCAACTGGTCGATATCGCCACCCGAGCCGGTTGGGAACGACATTCAACTCGTACTTTGGCGGCAGCCCGCACCATCTACTCGCGGCTACCGGCTGATATCCGTCTCTGGCGCGGACGCAGCACCTTCGTTGCAGTCAGCGAACAGCGCGAGCAGATCGTCGCCAGTCTGGCGCTGCGGTGATTGGCTCACTCCGCAGAGCCAAGTCACCGTCCCAATAAGGATCCAAAACTCACTGCGATCGTGGACAAGTCGCTGCACCGAACGGGCGCGACCGCACTCCCGATCCGCCCCCCGAGCCACTGTTCAGGAACATGCGCAACTATCAACGCAGGCTTGCCGGGCGCGCGCACCGCAGCGTGGGTCCCACTCGGCCGAACAACAGAAAGGATCGGCGGCACAAACACACGCCTGGCATGACTCGGAGCCGCAGCCGGGGCCGTGGAACACTGCGCCGCAGCAAGCATCGCCGCCGAGCTCGATCGGCGGGCATTGGCAATCGAGCTGACAGTCGGAATCGGCGCAGAACCGCTTGCCGCAATGACCGAGACAAAGGGTGCGGTTGGGTTCGCACTGCTCGGTCCCTTCCACTTGCCCGTCGCCGCAGTACGTTCGATTCGGGTTATACGTCGGGGTCGGAGTCGGCGGGTGATAGAGCGAAAAGTTGACGATGTGTAAGCCTGACTCGCACAGCACGGCAAAGCTGTTGCGCGGATCGACACCGGCGCTCGGGTGTGAGGCCGAGAAGGAATATCGTCCGCGCGGCAACATCACCAGGTAGCGACCATCGCCGTCGGTTATGGCTTCGTAAACCGACCCATCGATCTCGCGCTCAAACTTTACCCGCGCCCCGCTGATGCGTTGGGTGCCACGATATACGGCCCCACCAAATCCTGTCGTGGGGTCATTCACCACCGGCCGGGCCTGCAGCGGGATGAGCCGCAGATCAAGGAGTTGACGGTAGACTTGATCAACCTTCACGAGGTCCAACTCGCCAGCATGATAGTCCGGATGGGTGTAGTGAACCCGATAATATTCGGTCGGCACCAAGAAGCGAAAGGCGCCGTTACCGGCGCTGGTGGTCGAGTAAAGTTCGTCGTTCCATCCGCGCAACTCGACCGTGGCTCGAGAAATGGGGAGCGAACATCCGTCAGGGAGTGTCTCTGCCACCATTCCGTTCAGGTACGCGATAGGAACGCCGACGGTCGGCCAGGGCGTTCGCGTCGGTGTCGGCGTGAACGATGGCAACGGCCGCGGTGGTGTCGGTATCGGGGTGGGCGTGTCGCTGCAGACGATATCGCAGCTCAATTGATCGGGCCGGAACATTGACGAGGTATTGTTCTCCTCATCGTGCTCGATCACCTGCTGCCCCGAATCCAACCAGATTACATCGCGCACGCCGCTGCTGACCCAGGTGAAATGCCCATAGCGGACGTCGAAGCAGTCGCTTGCGCCAGCCGCGAGCTCCGCAATGCGTGCCACCTCATCGCCGTCGACACTAACAGCGAAAGGGCCGGCCGGCGCGTCGCCGTCGTTCGCAGCGCACACCGTCAGAATGTGCGGTGCACAGCCCCCGAGGCAGCTGACGAACTTCGTCCGGACGACTAAATCTGGCCGCATGTCGCCGACTGGCGGCCGAGTCGGCGTCGGTGACGGCGGCACGGTCGCTGTGTAGCGTCGGCCCTGTTGGATTAGAAATGGCCGGCCCTCGACCTGGATCTCGGCGCTCACGGGGAGCGGCGAGAAGTTCGACGGGAAGTCGTAACAGACCTTGCGCCGCCCGCAGCCCGCGTCATCGCCGATGATTTGCAGATAACCGTCGGTCTCCACCGACCAGCAGCAGTCGTGACTGGCGACTACCCCGAAACAGCGCTGCCCCGGCTCGGGCCCGGTACAGTCGTGATATCGGCCGAGTTGGCGGAACAACGAGTCACAGAATTGACGTGGATGATCAGGGTCCAACCCGGCGATACACCCGCTTGTGGGCGTCGGGGTGAACGAGCTGGGCGGGGGGGACGAGCTCCTTGGTGGGGTAGGTGTTGGAGTGCAGCCCGGACCTCTCGTCACCGTCGGCATGAGGACGAAGCGGACATTGTTCGATTCGTCCGCTTCGACGATGGCGTTGTCGGGGTCGATGGTTACAGCAGCGCTGTCGGTAAGAGCGCTGGAGAAACAGACTTCGTTACCCGCGTCGAGAGAAATTGCCTGCCAGCCCAGATGACGGCCAGCGACCACCTCGAATGTTCCAGTTGAGGCGGCGCCGCGGTTGGCGACGCATACGACCAAACGGGGCGGCGACAGAACATCGTCGGCGCACGAGAAGTTCGACGACGGTGGCAGCAGATAAGAAAAAGCCAGGTCCGGTAGTGCCGGCAATTCCGTCGGCAGCGGGGTGGGCGGAGCGATGCATCCGAGCAGGGCGGCGGTGATACCGGCGACGATCTCGTCGACGGTTACCCCGCCACTGAGATCTCGATCGGCCGCCTGGCATCGGTGCTCGTCCCCACCGTCGATCGCGGCGGCGACGGCCGACACGATCTCGTCGACGGTAACCAGCCCATCGCCGTTGCAATCACCGTCACAGTCGGAGTCGTCGGGAAAGCGGCGCAGGGTCACTTGCACGCTGTGATCGACGATTCGAACCTTCAATCGCTTGGTGCAGCCAACTCCATTACAGGATGGACGATAGTCTAGAACGTAGTCGCCGGGCGGTACGTTGTGAAAGCTAAACCGCCCGTTGCTCACTTCCAGGACGCGGCCGAGCGGCTGGAGAGTCACCCAGCCGATTTCATTACTGCGGCAATCGTCATTGAACAACGAAACGCAGCCGTTGATAGAAAAGGTGCGAGGTCCTGCCGCTAACGCTACTGCGCACGCCGCCGGCATTGCGAGCGACAAGCAGATCGAGAATCGTCTCATCGGCACGGTCCCCCTTTGGTCCTACGGAGGTTTGATCCGCGCGCTCGCTCGGGTCAAGTTGCAAAACGCGGAAGCCCGGCCGCTCGCCTCCGCGCCAGATCATCGCCGCGCTCTCGCTCATCGACGCGGGGCGGATCATCTGAGCATGGTCGACTTCTATCGCTTCACGCTTGCCAGTGCGCTGTCGGTCGAGCTCGACATCGACCTGGCCGAAGACATCGGAGCCGACTCCGACCTCGACGTCGCCTCGACACGGAGATCTGGGTATTCGACGCGACCGGGACCTTGATCGCGACCAACGACGACGGCGACTTCTTCGTGATCGGGCCGACGAATGCCGGCACGGACCCGGACTCCGACCCGTGAGCGGATCACGATCCCTTCCTGTCGCCGCTCGCCCTGACCGCAGGCACCTACTATGTCGTGGATCACTTCGTCCGCCTGGGCACCGCAGCGGTCGGCAATTACGTTGACATTGCGAGCGCGAGATTGGAGAAGGGCCGCCCCGCGCGAGGATCAAACGATGACGAGACGTGTTCTGTTGCTTCTGTTGCTGACGCTGGTCGCCGGCTTGCCTCAATGGGTGGCTGCCCAGAGCTGCGGCATGTCTGGTTTCGACGCCCCGATCGGTTGTTCGTGCCGGACGTCGTGGAGCTACGGCGGCCAATCGTATTGCGGCTGCAACAATCCCGACGGCGACCCCGACGGGCCTTGGTGTTTCACCAATGCAGCGTGCAACGGCGAGACCTACGCGACTTGTGTTCCCGTCAGCGACTCTGTCTACTCGGTGCAGATTGCCGTCCTCGTCGATCACTCGCTGTTTCTGGCGAAGGGCGCCGGGGCGCGCACCTTTGCCGCCGAAGTCATCGATCGAGTCAAAGCGATCTACGCCATCAGCACCTTGGTAGTGCCGCATCTCAGCGGCGTACTCATGTTCTCCGAAGGCGACCCTTGGAACATCACCGCTGCGAGCACCCTCGAGGACTACCTCAATCAGGCTACCAATTGGGCTTCGGTCAGCGGCAACATCGGTTTCGAACGCGATAATGTGATCGTGCTGACCAACCTGGACCTGAGCGGCTCGGCCGTCGGACTTGGATGGCAGTCGAGCATATGCAGCAGCAGGTTTTCCGTGTCCCTGGTGGAGGCGACGGCAACAGCGGAGGTGGTGGCCGCGCGCGTGGCCCATCAGCTCGGCCACAATCTCGGCGCGGCGCATGATGGCGCCAGCAATGGGTGTACGGCCAGCGGCTTCCTGATGGGTCCCACCAATGACAGCTTGGCGGCGCCATCGACCGCGATGTCGTCGTGCACCATCGCTTACCTCAACGCGGCGTTGGACTCTGCAACTTGCCTGCGGAACATTCCCCAGGGCTGCGGCGACGGCGTCCCTTGCGACGACGGCGACGAATGCAGCGATGATGATCACTGCGAGTCGAACACCTGCATCGGGGGTGGAGTCAGCCAGGCATGCAGTGAGCCGACCAGTGTGCCCACCGCGGTTCCGACGGCGACGCCTACGCCTATCGCCGGCGATTGTCCGGCGGTGCCGGCGGAGTGCCGCGCGGCGGGTAAGAGCAGTATCTCGTTCAAAACCAATCCCGACAGCAGCCGGCAGAAGTTCCAATGGAAGTGGGGCAAGGGGCTGGACGAGGCGGTGCAGTCCGATTTTGGCGACCCGGTGGCGGGTGATCCGAGCTACACCCTCTGTCTCTACGATCAGGCGGACACCACCCCGGTGCTGAAGATGAGTGCGACGGTCAGGGCCGGCGGCAGCTGCGCTGACAAGCCTTGCTGGAAGGCAGTCAGCGACAAGGGTTGGGCGTACAAAAACAAGACGAACCTCAGCAACGGCATCAACAAAGTTGCCTTCAAAGGTGGCGTTGCCGGCAAGTCGTCGTTGCAAGTGGCGGGCAAAGGAGCGGCGCTACCCTTGCCTGCGCCGGCCGGTGCCACCCATTTCTTCGACCACGACGTCGTGGTGCAGCTCCACGGCAGCAACCCGAAGAACTGCTGGTCGAGCACGTTCACCACAGCCAAGAAGAACGACGGCGAGCAGTACAAAGCCGTGACTCCGTAGACTTGAGCCGTCCGTCATGCGCTGCTTCCAGGCAGCTGCCACTGCCACACCGGACCATCTTCGGGATGATCGACAGTCCCTTGGAATTGGAAGCCGAGCCGCGACCGAGACGTAGCTGATCCACGGCGGCTCAAAGCCGACGACCTGGTAATACTCCGCTGTCTGGGTGGAGATGATGGAGTTGCCGTACGTATTCCGCACCACGGTCGCGTCGATTGCGGCGCGGGTGCCGTACTGGTGCCGATGGCCGCGGCGGCCCGGGATGTGGATCAGCTGGGCCCGGATGAACCCCTCAGTACGTTCCTGGGGGGGCGGGCAGCATGTTGCTGTTTGGGCAGGGGGCCCCGGGGGGGTGGTTGTAATGACAGGCGATGGCCTGCGCTATCGTGCTGCCAGCCTCGGTGTATAGAAAGAAAAACAGCTGAGTGGTCACGATCGGTGCCGGCGTCATTGGGTAATCCGTATGCGGCAGGCGGGTGGTCTCCAAGTGCAATCTCCATCTCCGATCGTTGAGCGAGTCGAGATTGGGCATCGATTGCGGCAGGATCTTGAGGGTTGGCTCGAGGTATCCGGTGATCCCCTGGGGCACGAATTGCCCAGGGCCCATGCCCGTATTTGGCGGAGGGGTAATGACCCAGCGATAGCTCAGCTGTGCCTGGTCATCGGGCGAGCATATCCGTGGATCGATAGTGATCGCGGTGAGCTCGTGCTCGAAATCGGCGCTGAGCGCGTGAACGAAATCGCACCTATCCTCACAGTATCCGAGCTCGGAGATGGCCGGACGAGGAATTTCCCGGATCTCAGGAAAATCTCCGAATCGGTTGATGGCGAGATAGCCCACCGGCTCGATGTCGTAATCACAGGTCCAACTCAGATAATAGCAATCGCCGCTCGCGCCCTGAGCCTCGGGACGATCGGGGAATAGCGCGGCCGCGGAGCACTCGATCGCAGTGTCGGTAACCGAAGTGATCAGGTTGCTCGGCGGTGGCGACCCACCGAGGCTCACCATCTGATCGCGTGCCGGTAGTACGCAGATCTCACCCGGACCGGCGCAGCGGACCCATTCCGGTGCTGCGGTCGGCGTCGAAGTAGGCGTATTTGTAACGGTGGGCGTTACCGTCGGAGTGGCGGTGAAGGTCGGCAGCACCTCGCTGCTGACCGAGTATTCGCAATGCTTCACCTGGTTGTAGGCGGGATCGTAGCCGAACCACTCGGTGGTACAGGGGAACGAGGTCGAGCTGGCGACATTTTCGATATACCCGCCGGGAGCGCCATAGCGGATGGCTCGGTACAGCGAGGGTACGGTGCAGGTCTCGTTCTCGTCGGCGCAGAAGACCCAACCCTCCTCCGGAGTCGCCGTCGCGGTGAAGGTCGCGGTAGCCGTCGGCGTGGCGGTCACCGTCGGGGTACGCGTCGGCTCATCGATGAAATAGTCGCAATGCGGGTCATTGCTGAATTCGGCATCGAAGAACGGATCGAAAACGCTGTAGTCGCACAAGACTGTCGTGCCGGTGATGAACTTCGACACCGTCGCGTTGCCATCGGTGAATCGGACTTCACGATTGCCGGGCAGTGTACACACCCCGCCGAGATCGGAGCAGAAGGTCCAGCCGAAGCCGGGCGGCTCGGTCGGCAGATCGGTCGCGGTGGCGGTCGGTGTCGGCGGTGGAGTTTCCGTGTCGGTCGGCGTCGGCGTCGGGGTGTAGGTGACGGTGAACGTTGGTGTCGGCGGCACGATGCAAGCGCCGGCATCTCCGGCTGCAACCAGCAGGTCGCCGTTGCTGTCGCCCGCATCGATGCAGCGCGCGTGGCTCGAGCAGGCGGCGCGCGTGTAGCGGCTGTCACTCTGACATTTCTCGGGCTTGGCAATCCGGCAGCGGACCTTGTCGCCCCTCGTTTCGACACAAGGGATGACGCCGGTGCGACCGCAGGTCGACAGCTTGTGCGCCTTACCGACGCGCGACTTGCACTTGGAGCGCAGCTCACCCGCGACGACCGCCGCTTTGATTCGAGGCGTGACGCATTTCAGATAGTCGCGCCGAGCTTTCCCATCGCTGCCGTCGAAGTTGGCGCAAGGGCAAGCAGCAGCGAGCTCCGCTTCGAGCACCTCGATCTGAGCGGCGTCGGCGGCAACCGATGGATCGGTCCCGGTGAGACAAGTCTTGTCCGCTCCCCAAGCCGCGCCCGCGGTGAGCATGACCAACGACCCTGCGAGAAGGATGCGATGGAACCTTGTCCCCTGCTTGCTGTCGGTCATGGGTGCCCCCTTCGGATGCGTTGCGACGCATCGGGTTCGTCTTTGGCCCGGTTTAGCTCATCAAACCGACCACCGAGAACGGGCTCAGTAGCAAGCGGGGTACGGCCGCCACAAGGGACCAAGCACGCCAATCCAGGGGGCTTTACGCGCCAAGAGCCGCTGCTGCTACGTGCCTTTACGGTGGCGATATGCACACTCGGTGGTGCGCGCCAATCACGCCATGGATGTACGGACGGCGTGGGGCGCGGGAGCTTTATTCGACTATGTCTTGCCGCGGCGATTCGATTATCGCGAGGGTGGCCACGCGCGCCGACGGCGAGCGCACACGCTGCGGTCGCTACGGACCAGTCGGCCTCGAGACCCGCTGACATTCTGACCGACGCGCCCCATCGGGCTGGTGCTCCTCGCTTTACCCGCGTCGCTCAGTGCGGCACCCTCTTGGTCGATGAGCATCGAGCTCCCGACCATCCTGATCGGCTCGGCGGCGAAGACATGAGCAAGGCCTTCACCAAAGAATCCGATGGCGACGACGAAGAGCTCGAGCTCTCTTCTGCCGTCATGCCGTCTGACTTCAAGAACTACATCACTCCCGGCGGCTACCGCCGCCTGCACGACGAGCTCGACCGCTTGTGGAAGGTCGAACGGCCGAAGTTGGTCGAGACCATCGCCTGGGCGGCGAGCAACGGCGATCGCTCGGAGAACGGCGACTACATCTACGGCAAGCGCCGGCTGCGCGAGATCGACCGGCGCATCCGCTATCTCAACCAACGTGTCGACAGCGCGGTGGTGGTCGACAACGCCGGCAAGACCCACGACAAGGTCTACTTTGGCGCGACGGTGACGGTCGCCGATGAGCACGGCGCCGAGCGGACGGTCAGTATCGTCGGCACCGACGAGATCGACATCGAGCGCGGACGCGTTTCGTGGATTTCACCCATCGCGACCGCTCTGTTGAATGCGTCGACCGGCGACAGCGTAACCTTGCGCACCCCGCGCGGTAGCGAAGAGCTGGAGATCCTCGAAATTCGCTACGACCAGCTGCCCTAGGCGGGTGCGCGCACGGCCTTCATGGCATCTTGTCGCTGAATCGGGTCGACAAATTGCGTGACGCCGGCGCCGTGTAGACGGCGTCCCAGCACCGAAGATCGTTGCGGCGGCATCGAAGCGGCTGATCATTCTCGTTGGCGAGGAGAAGCTGGTGCCGGTGTTGGGATCGCGTGGCATCCTGCCGGTCGAAGTCGTTCCTTCGCCATCCCGGGGGTTGTCGGTACTGGATTGTTCCTCGGCATGGCCGAGCGGGTGCTCGTCGGGGAAGCAGGCGGGGTCCACGAGCTGACCTGCCGCTAGGGGGAGAATCCGCGCAGAAATCCCCCGCGCCTGCGGCGCTGCCGCCTTTGGAAAAGGGGGCGCACACCTGGGATTTCTGTGACTGTCTACGGTTGGGCCGACATAGTAAGGTTCGCCGGTGCGAATCGTTCTGGTCAGCTTGATCTGGTTGCTGGCGCAGGCTTCCGCTGCGTTGGCGGATGAGTGCGCCTACTTTCTGTTGAGCGAACGCGACGCGCTGGCAGCCGTCGATGTCGCCACCGATACCGTCGCCGCTACCATTCCGCTCAGCGGTCAGCCGGGGACGATGGCGCTGCATCCCGATGGCTCTCGCCTCTATGTCGCCAGCCGCTCGGCGCGCGCCGTCACCGTCATCGATACCGCCGCCCGAGTGGTGGTCGACAGCACTACCTCCCGCGACCCGCGCGGTATCGCCGTCTCGCCAAGTGGCGAGCGCGTCTATGTCAGCAACGGCAGTCTCGATGCGGTTTCGGTGCTCGACGCCGATTCTCTCGAGCTGATCGATCAGATCCCCGTTGGCGATGCCCCCCGTGGCGTCGCCGTCAGCAGAGATGGCAGCCGCATCTACGTTGCCTCGGCCGTCGACGACGAGCTTTGGGTTTCCGACACGTCCTCGGGAGACAATCTCGATCGGATTGCCCTCGGCGACGGTCCCTCGGAAGTGAGCATCGATGCCAGCGGCGATCGTGTCTACGTGGTTACCGAAAACGCGGTGTGGATCCTCGACAGCAGCGGCGCGGCCGACCCGATCGAGCGCCGCATTGGCGACAGCCCGCGCAGCGCAGCGCCGGCCCCGGATGGGTTGCACGCCTATGTGATCGACGGAGACGCTTTCTACGTTCTGAGCACGCCCGCGTTGATTCTCGACAAGGCGATCGCGCTCGCCAACCCTCGGGTGATTGCGGTGACAGCTGACAGCCTCAAGGTGTACGCCAGCTCGGGCGACCAGCTCGCGGTGCTCGATCGCCTGGCGAATATCGTGGCTCCGCCGATCCCTCTCGAAGGTATTCCGACCGCGGCGGTAGTCGGTGAGATCGGTGGCGATTGCGGCCCGGCGGCGATCCCGGCTTGCGCCGGCGACTGCGATGGCGACGGAGCCGTCACTGTCGATGAGCTGCTGCTGGCGGTCAACGTCGCTCTCGGCAACGCCGAGCCGGCGGCGTGCGTTGCCGCCGATTCGTCGCTCGATGGGCAGGTGTCGGTCGACGAGATCCTCGCCGCGGTCAACGCGGCGCTCGGCGGCTGCCCTGCAAGTTGACTACCCCCAGACCCTTCGATAAGCCGTGCGTTTCCCCTGTGACGATGCCTCCCGAGAACGAAGCTTCCGACCTGGTCGCGGCGCGCCGCCGCAAGTTGGCGGAATTGCGTGCGCGGGGAGTCAATCCTTACCCCAACGACTTCCGTCCGACCGATACCGCCGCTGAGATTCACCAGCGTTACGCTGACGTCGATCGCGACGCGCTCGAGGCTCGCCGCGATGCGTTGAGCGTCGCCGGTCGCATCGTCGCGCTGCGTAGCTTCGGTAAAGCCGCCTTCCTCCATCTGCAGGACCGCAGCGGCAAGATCCAAGTTTACGTCAAGAAGGACGAAATCGGTCCTGAGACCTTCGAGTGCTTTCAGCAGATGGACATCGGCGATTTCGCCGGTGTCGCCGGCCGGCCGTTTCGCACCAAGACCGACGAGCTGACGGTCGAGGCGAGCCAGATTCGCCTGCTCGGCAAGTCGCTGCATCCACTGCCGGAGAAGTGGCACGGTTTGACCGACGTCGAGGCGCGCTACCGCCAGCGTTATGTCGATCTGATCGCCAACCCGGAGGTCGGTCAGGTCTTCCGCATGCGCTCGCGGATGATCGACGCGATCCGGCGCTTCTTCACCAGTCGCGATTTCCTCGAGGTCGAGACGCCGATGATGCAGCCGCTGCCCGGCGGCGCCGCGGCGAAGCCGTTCGTCACCCACCACAACGCCCTCGACATGACGCTCTACCTGCGCATCGCGCCGGAGCTCTATCTCAAGCGACTGCTGGTCGGCGGTTTCGAACGGGTATTCGAGATCAATCGCAACTTTCGCAACGAAGGCATCTCGGTGCGCCACAATCCCGAGTTCACCATGCTCGAGTTCTATTGGGCGTACCGGACCTACGAAGATCTCTGCGATTTGACCGAAGAGCTGGTCGTTGGTCTTGCCGACGAGCTGCTCGGCAGCCGCCAGGTGACCTACGGCGAGCACATCATCGACTTCTCCCCGCCGTGGCGGCGGGTGAAGATTCCCGATTACGTCGCCGAGCGTGCCGGTGTTTCCCTCGAGGGGATTCTCGCGCTCGACCTGCCGACGATCCGAGCCGCCGAGTCGAAGCTCGGGGTCCGGCTCGAAGGCAACTACGAGCATCGCTACGGCGAAGCGGCAGCCGGCTACTTGTTGAACGACCTGTTCGAGGCGGCTGCCGAGCCCGAGTTGATCCAGCCGACTTTCGTCTGCCAGCACCCAGCCGTGGTCTCGCCCCTGGCACGGCGCAGCGCCGAGCGGCCGCTGTTCGTCGATCGCTTCGAAGCGTTCATCGCCGCACGCGAGATTTGCAATGCTTTCTCCGAGCTCAACGATCCCGATGACCAGCGCGCCCGCTTCGAGGAACAGCTGCGTGCCCGTGCCGGTGGTGACGACGAGGCGCATGTGCTCGACGAAGACTTTCTGCGCGCGCTCGAGTACGGCATGCCTCCGGCCGCGGGTGAGGGCATCGGCATCGACCGCCTGGTGATGTTGTTCACCAACGCGCCGTCCATTCGCGACGTCATTCTCTTCCCGCACATGCGTCCCGAGCGCCGCTGAGCGATTCGCCATCGATGCCGCAATCCCGGGCCGGCGAGCCCCCAGGCCCCCAAGCCCTCGAGCCTTAACCGATGCGCTACGAACTGTTCGTCGGCCTGCGCTATCTACGGGCCAAGCGCAAAGAAGCGTTCATCTCGCTGATCACCGTCATCTCGACGCTCGGGGTGATACTCGGCGTCGCCGTGCTCAATATCGCGCTATCGATCATGACCGGCTTCGAGGAAGACCTGCGCGATCGCATCCTCGGTTTCACTGCGCAGGTGATGGTGCTCGATCTCAACGGGCCGATCGCGCAGTATCCGCAGGTCATCGAGCAGGTGCGCGCCATTCCCGACGTCGTCGCCGCCAGCCCATTCGTCTACGGCCAGGTGATGCTGCAGTCGCGCGAGCGATTTACCGGCGGCATCGTCCGCGGTGTCACTCCGGACGAGGAAGCGGTCACCGATCTCTCGCGTCATCTCAAGCAAGGCTCGATCGAAGATCTCGGCAAGCGCTATCCGGTGCAGATAGACGAGGCGGGTGGGCGTACCGTCGAGCTGCCGGGATTGATCGTCGGCAGCGGGGTGGCGCGCGAGCTGAGCTTGGACGTCGGCGACGTGATCTCGGTGCTGTCGCCGATCGCTTCGCCGACGGCGGTCGGCATGCTGCCGAAGGTGCGTCGCTACGTACTCGCCGGTATCTTCGACTCGGGCATGGCGGAGTACGACGCGACGCTGGTGTACATGAACCTCCGCGATGCCCAGCAGTTCTTCGACCTGGGCGAGGCGGTTACCGGCATCGAGGTCCGCGGCCGCGATATGTACGCAGCCGACGCCTTGGGCGAGACGGTGCGCGATACTCTCGGCTTCCCCTATCGGGTGCGCACCTGGATCGACATCAATCGCAACCTCTTTGCCGCGATGCGGCTCGAGAAGACGGTCTACTTCATCGTGCTGTTGCTGATCGTATTGGTCGCCGGCTTCAACATCGTCGCCACTCTGATCATGGTGGTAATGGAGAAGCGCAAGGACATCGCGATTCTCAAATCGATGGGGGCGACGTCCGCCAGCGTCGGCCGAATCTTCATTTATAAGGGGATGATCATCGCCCTGGTCGGCACGATCGCCGGCAACATCCTGGGCTACTGCGCTTGCTGGCTGCTGAAGCGCTATGAGTTCATCGATCTCCCTCCCGGGGTCTTCTACGTCAACACCGTGCCGGTGAAGATGTACCCCGAGTACTTCGCCATGGTCAGCGCCGCCTCGCTGCTGATCTGCCTGCTCGCGACGATCTATCCCGCCCGCCAAGCCTCGCGGCTCGTTCCCGTCGATGTCATCCGTTATGAGTAAGCCGCTGATCGAAGCGGTAGACCTCGCCAAGGTCTACGGCGAAGGGCGGCGCATCCAAGTGCTCGAGGGTCTGAGCTTCGAGGTCGCCGTGGGTGAGGCGGTGGCGATCATCGGCCAGTCCGGTGTCGGCAAGAGCACTCTGCTGCACGTGTTGGGCGGGCTCGATACTCCCACCAGCGGCCGGGTTCTTTTCGACGGCACCGACGTTTTCGCGCTAAGCGAGCGCGAGCAAGCCTTTCTGCGCAACCGCGAAATCGGCTTCGTCTTCCAGTTCCACCACCTGCTCCCCGACTTCACCGCGCTCGAGAACGTGATGATGCCGGGGCTGATCCGCGGCTGGAGCAACGGCGAAGCCGAGAGCCGTGCCCGCGCCATGCTCGAGCAGGTCGGCTTGGCGGAGCGATTGACGCACAAGCCGGGCGAGCTATCCGGCGGCGAGCAGCAAAGGGTTGCATTGGCCCGCGCTATCGTGTTGTCACCACGGGCGGTTCTCGCGGATGAGCCTACCGGGAATCTCGACCCGACCACCAGTGCGGAGGTGTTTCACTTGCTGCTCGAGCTGCGCCGGCAACACGGCATCACTGTGATCATCGTCACCCACAACCACGAATTCGCCCGGCTCGCCGATCGCAGCTTGCGGCTGCAGGGAGGCCGGCTGCTGCCGGTAGAGAATTGAGACTAGACCACGTGAAAGCTCTGTGCCTGTGGGCGATGGCGGCGACCCTGCTCCTCGCCGGGCCCGCTGTGGCCCAGCCCGCCGCGCCGCAACTGACCCACGTCGAGATCGAAGGCAATCGCCGCGTCGAGGACGAAGCGATCCGCGTTCACCTGCGCAGCCGAGCTGGAGCTCGCTTCGACGAAGCGGATGTCGATGCCGACATCCGCGCCCTCTATGCGATGGGGTTCTTCGACAACATCGAGGCCGATCTGCAGAGCGTCGCCGGCGAATCGGTGCTGACCTACCGCGTACGCGAACGCCCGTTCATTCGCGAGCTCCGCATCGAAGGCAACGATGAGATCGACAAGGACGAGCTCGAGCCGGCGCTGCGGGTTCGCCCCAACACCATCTACACTCCGCAGAAGGTCCAACAGGGCATCGAAGAAGCGAAGAAGCTCTACGCCAAGAAGGGCTATCTCGACACCACCATCACCCCGGAGCTGAAGCCGATCGACGGCAGCGACGGCGAGGTGCGGCTGACCTACCGCGTCGACGAGAAGGATGTCATCCGCATCGAGGATCTCGTCTTCGAAGGCAACAGCAACTTCTCGGCCCGCAAGCTCTCCGGCTACATGCAGACCAAGGAAGCGTGGATCCTTTCCTTCTTCACCGGAGCCGGCAATCTCGACGACGAAGCTCTCGAGGCCGACGTCGAGCGGCTGACCGCCTTCTACTACGATAACGGCTATATCGATGTTCGCATCGACAAGCCGGTGGTCGAGCGCAAGGACGATGGCCTGCAGGTCACCATCAAGATCGACGAGGGCGAGCAGTACAAAGTCGGTAAGGTTCGCCTCGCCGGCGATCCGCTGCCCGATATGAGTCGCGCCAACGACGCGTTGACTCTGAGCGAAGGCGATATCTTCCGCAGCAGCAAGCTGCGCAACGACATCACCGCGGTCACCGAGGTCTACGGTGACGAGGGCTACGCCTTCGTCAACGTCAACCCGGACACCCAAGTCGACTCTCCCAACAAGAAGGTCGACGTCGTCTACAACGTCAGCAAGGGGCCGGTGGTCTTCATCGACACCATCGACGTCAGCGGCAACACCAAGACCCGAGACAAGGTGATCCGTCGCGAGCTCGAGCTCGAAGAGCAGCAGCGCTTCTCCGGCGCCAAGCTGCGCCGCAGCCAGGAGCGACTGCAGCGGCTCGGCTTTTTCTCCGACGTCAACATCACCACCAAGAAGTCCGACGAAGAAGACCGCCTCGACATGATCGTCGACGTCAAGGAGACCTCGACCGGTGCGTTCTCCGCCGGCGCCGGTATCGCGTCGGGCGAGAACTTTCTGTTCAACGTGCGACTGTCGGAGCTCAATCTCTTCGGCC
>DASPMH010000076.1:0-3727 GCA_035627175.1 Terriglobales bacterium
GATCGTTGGCGCGGTCAAAGCGACCGGCGGCGTGGTCAGCCAGCTGATCCGCGGGTCGGCCACCGCAGACGGCGCCGACCCGGTCCGCGAGCTACCGTCGGCAACCGCGGAAGATCGGCTGTACCGATTAGCGGTGGCCGAGCACCAGCTGCGGGCCCGCGCCAAGGAATCCGACGGCCGGTTCTCGCTGCTGCGCCACGGGATGAACGTCGCCGTCAACGTCGCCGGCGCGATGATCGTCTGGCAGGGCTTCGAAGCACGCACCCGCGCCTGGCGCTCGGCCGCGACCGGCATCGCGGTCGGTGAGATCATGATCTGGACGATTCCTTGGTATGGCCGCAGCGAGCTCGAGCAGTACGAGCAGCGCCACAACGTCCGCGTACCCCAGGGCCCGCGCGTCAGCTGGGGCATCGCCCCCAGCCTCAACGGCGCCTCCGTCCAACTCCGCTTCTGAAGAAGGGGATGACCCCCATTTCGGCAGCCGAAATGGGGTCATCCTCTTTTTGGGCGGCATGTTTTGTCTTGGCGTCCCTCGTGGGCGTGTAGTAGAACTGCGGCCATTTCGCGCCAGTCCGGTGCGGATCTCCCGTTCGCGAGGTGACATTGATGCGTCTGCGTACCCATTCGAGCCTTGTTGCGCTCATCGCCGGGTTGAGCCTGGTGTCTCAAGCCGTGGCTCAGCCGACGGGCCCGCTGTTCACAGCGTTCGAAACCGGGCCGGTACGGCCGCTCGCGAAATCTCCGGACGGCACCAAGCTCTTCGCCACCAACATTCCCGACAATCGCCTCGAGATCTTTCAGATCGGCGGCGGCACGCTGACCCGCATCGCTTCGGTGCAAGTCGGCCTCGAGCCCTGCGCCGTTGCGGCCCGTAGCAACAGCGAAGTCTGGGTGGTCAATCACCTCTCCGACAGCGTCAGTGTCGTCGATGTCTCCGCCAATCCGCCCCGCGTCACCCGTACGCTGCTGGTCGGCGACGAACCTCGCGACATCGTTTTCGCCGCCGGCGGCACCCGCGCCTTCATCAGTACCGCCCATCGCGGCCAGCACCGCACCGACCCCTCGATCGCCGCGGTCCCCGGCGCCGGCGATCCGCAGTTCACCACCCCCGGTGTCGGCCGCACCGACGTGTGGGTGTTCGACGCCAACAACTTGGGCAACACCCTCGGCGGCACGCCGCTCGAAATCGTCAAGCTGTTCGGCGACACTCCGCGCGCGCTCGCGGTGACTCCCGACGGCAACACCGTCTACGCGGCGGTCTTATTCTCCGGCAACCGCACTACCGTCGTCTCCGAGGGCGCCGTGCGCGATGGCTTCACTTCGGCCTCGCAAGGGCCGTTGCCTAGTCCCGACGGCATCGTTTCACCGAACGGCCTGAGCGGCGGCCAGGTCCCGGGCGGTCTGCCCGGGCCGTCGGCCAACATTCAAGGTATCGCCGCGCCCGAAGTCGGTCTGATCGTCAAGTACGATGCCGCCAGCGGACAATGGCGCGACGAGTTCAACCGCAACTGGTCCAACGGCGTGCGCTTCAATCTCCCCGACAAGGACGTCTTCGCCATCAACGCCAATACCCTCGATGAAGTGCAGTCCTGGAGCGGCGTCGGCACGATCCTCTTCAACATGGCGATCAACCCGGTTTCCGGGAAGGTCTACGTCTCCAACACCGACGCCAACAACCTCGTCCGTTTCGAAGGGCCGGGCGTCTTCGCTCCCTCGACGGTGCAGGGCAAGCTCGCTCTCTCGCGCATCACTGTGCTCGACGGCTCGACCGTCACCGCGCGCCATTTGAACAAGCACATCAATTACAGTGAGCGACCGGCGCCGGCAGGCATCAAGGATTCGAGCTTGGCAACGCCGCTCGAGATGGCCGTCAACAGCACCGGCTCGACTTTGTATGTCGCCGCGTTCGGCTCGAGCAAGATCGGTGTCTTCAGCACCGCCGCCCTGGAGAACAACAGCTTCAACCCGCTGACCGACAGCGCCAACTACATCAGCGTCAGTGGAGGGGGCCCCGCGGGCCTGGTGCTCGACGAGAGCAGCAACCGTCTCTACGTGCTGACCCGCTTCGACAACAGCATCGCCGTGGTCAACCTGAGCACCAAAAGCGAAGTTGCCCACATTGCTATGTACAATCCGGAGCCGACCAGCATCGTCCAAGGGCGGCCGATCCTCTATGACGCCCACGCCACCTCGTCGAACGGCGAGGCCTCCTGCTCGAGCTGCCACGTCTTCGGCGATCTCGATCACCTCGCCTGGGAGCTCGGCAATCCCGACGATGTCGTCACTGCCAGCCCGATGGATATCAATGTCGCCCTCGGCGGCGATTCGAGCACCAACGGCGGAGCCGACATCGACGAGTTCCATCCGATGAAGGGCCCGATGACCACCCAGACGCTGCGCGGCATGCAGAACCACGGCGCGCTGCACTGGCGCGGCGATCGCACCAACGGCTTCTTCGGCCTCGACAGTCCTTACGTCGTCGACGACGACGTCCCGAGCAATCAGAACGACTTCGGCGATCGCGGCGACGAAGACCTCAACTTCCGCAACTTCATCGTCGCCTTCCCGGGCTTGGTCGGCGATTCACGCCACGAGAATGCTCCTTCGTTGCAAGCGGACGTCCAGAAGTTCGCCGACTTCCAATTGCAGGTGATGCTGCCGCCCAATCCAGTGCGCAATCTCGACAACTCGCTCAAGGGAGACAGCGATCCCAACACCGTCGACGAGAAGTCAGGCGAGCAGTTCTACAACGGCACGCGCTGCTCCGACGGCGTCTGCCTCAGCGTCGACGGCGGCGTCGGCTTCAACTGCAACGGCTGCCACGTGCTCAAGCCCGCTTCGGGCTTCTTCGGTACCGGCGGTTCGGCGAGCTTCGAGAACGAGACGCAGATCATCAAGGTCGCCCACCTGCGCAACATGTATACCAAGATCGGCATGTTCGGCATGCCGCGAATTTCTTTCTTCAACAACAACGGATCGACTCCCGCGACCATAAGCTCGCCGTCGGACAACCTTCACAAAGGCGACCAGATTCGTGGCTTCGGGTTCATCCACGACGGCAGTACGGATACACTGTTCCGCTTCTTTCATGCGACCGTGTTCAACAACGACGGTGGCGCCACCGGCTTCGACGGACCGAACAACGGCAACAACAAGCGCCGTGCGGTGGAGCTGTTCATGCTCGCCTTCGACAACGACATCGCCCCGATCGTCGGCCAGCAGATCACTTTGACCAGCAGCAATGCCGCGACGGTCAGCTCGCGCATCGGTCTGCTGACGACCCGCGCCAGCACGCCGTGGATCTACAAAGGGTACCCGCAAGCTCGCGAGTGCGATCTGATCGCCAGCGGCAACGTCAATGGCGAGAACCGCAGCTATTCTTGGAACGCCGCCACCTCGCAGTTCGTTCCCGACCGCAGTGCCGAAGCCTCGATTACCGATGCCGCCTTGCGCGCCCTGATCGATACCAGCGGCGAATCGCTGACCTACACCTGCCTGCCGCCGGGTGCGGCAATCCGCGGTATCGACCGCGATCTCGACGGCTACCTGAACAGCGACGAGACCGATCAATTCTGCGATCCCGGCGATCCGAGCAGCCAGCCGCCGTGTGCACCTCCGACCGACACCCCGACCGAGACGCCGACGCGCACCGGCACGCCTACCCGTACGGCGACGCGGACGCCGACGTCCACCCGCACCGATACGCCGACGCGGACCAACACGCCGA
>DASPMH010000077.1:0-3708 GCA_035627175.1 Terriglobales bacterium
GGCGAGTTCTACACCCCGCGCTCCGTGGTGCGGATGATGGTGCGGCTGATCAAGCCGGAACTGAAGCACGACATCTACGACCCCTGCTGCGGCTCCGGAGGCATGCTGATCGCGGCCAAGGAGTACATCGACGAGCACGGGGAGGACGGCCGCAAGGCCAACCTGTTCGGACAGGAGTTCAACGGCACGGTGTGGTCCATCGCTAAGATGAACATGCTGCTGCACGGCATCAGCACCGCCAACCTGCAGAACGAGGACACCCTGGCCGATCCGCAGCACGTCGAAGGCGGCGAGCTGATGCGGTTCGACCGAATACTCACCAATCCGCCGTTCTCGATCAACTGGGGCAACACGGAGAAGAACACCGACGGCACGCCCGCATGGGCGCCGAAGTTCGCCGAGCGCTTTCGCTTCGGGCAGGTGCCGTTGGGTGCGAAGAAGGCCGACCTGATGTTTCTGCAGCACATGCTGGCCGTCACGCGCGACGGCGGCATGATCGCCACCGTGATGCCGCACGGCGTGCTGTTCCGTGGCGGTGAAGAGAAGACCATCCGCGCTGGAATCATCAACGAGGACCTGCTCGAAGCCGTGATCGGCGTCGCGCCCAACCTGTTCTACGGCACGCAGATCCCAGCTGCGATCCTAGTCCTGCGGCAACAGGTGCAGAACGGCGCCAACCGAGTTAGTGGCAAGCCCGGCGAGCGCCAGGGCAACGTGCTGTTCATCAACGCCGACCGCGAGTTTTTTGAAGGACGGGCGCAGTACCACCTGCTGCCCGAGCACATGGAGAAGATCGTCACCACTTTCGACGAGTTCCGCGCCATCCCGGGGTTCTCGGCCATCGTCGACAACGCCACGCTCAAGGCCGACGACTACAACCTCAACATCCGCCGCTATGCTGACAATGCCCCACCACCCGAGCCGCACGACGTTCGCGCGCATCTGGTGGGTGGCGTGCCCAAGGCCGAGGTGGCGGACAAGGCGATGCTCTTCGAGGCCCACGGCTTCAACCCGCTCGATCTGTTCGTCGAGCGCGATGCCAAGTACTTCGACTTCAAGCCCGAACTGACCAAGCGGCAGGACCTCAAGCACGCCATCGAAGGCAGCGCCGGCCTTGTCGCCAAGGAGACCGCCATTAGCGCGGCGTTCGAGCAGTGGTGGCAGGCGCACAGCGCCCGCATCACGGCGCTGGCCGGGCAGATGGACAATACGGCCAGCCTCGTCGCACTGCGCTCCGATTTGCTCGCCAGCTTCAGCACATCGCTAGAGCCCATCGGCCTGCTCGATCCCTTTCAGGTGCGCGGCATCGTCGCCGGATTCTGGTACCAGACCAAGTACGAGTTCCTCACTCTGATGGCGCGCGGAGCTAAGGGCGTGGCCGACGCGTGGCGCACCAGCATCGTCACCGCGCTGGAAGACAAGGCCAGCAAGGAAAGCCCGCTGGAGCACAAGCTGGTCAAGTTCCTGATGAGCGACTTCGTCGAAACCATCGACGAGTTGGAGGCGAAGAAGGCCGAACTCGACAGCCAGCTCAAGGCGGCTAGCTCCAACGGTGCCGAGGCTGGGGATGGCGAAGCCGGAGAGGCACCTGACGAGGACGCGGACGACGATAACGCGGTAGACGAAGCCCAGCTAAAGGCCTGGAAGAAAGAACTCGCCTCCGTCAAGAAGGAGCTCAAGGCGAAGAAAGAAAGCTTTGCGGTGCACATCAACGCCGCTGTCGATGGCTTGTCGGCGGAGAAGGCCGGGGAGCTACTGCTAACCATCCTGCACAATGACATGCGCGCCATCTTCGAGCGCTACATCGCCGCCCAGCGCAACGCCATCGTCGCCGAGTTCGAGAACTGGTGGGACAAATACCGCGTGACGCTGACCGAGATCGAGGGAAGCCGCGATGCGGCAGAGAAGGCGCTCCAGGGATTCTTCATTGGGTTGCGGTATGTCTGAACAAACCACAAAGCAGCCGCCGCACGAATACCAGCGCTACCTGCAGAACCTTCCGGCGGACTGGGAACGCAAGGTGGTTCGACGGCTCGGTACAGTCGTCGGCGGCGGGACGCCGTCCCGAGATGTTCCGTCCTTCTGGCGTGGGACGATCCCTTGGGCGACACCGGGCGAAGTGAGTGGAAACGCAAACAAGTTTTTGCACGACACCAGGGAGCACATAAGTGCATCCGGGCTGGCAGGAAGCGGCGCCAATTTGCTCCCAGCGGGGTCACTGATGGTGACGACTCGTGCGACGCTCGGCGCGCGTGCAATCAATGCCGTGCCGATGGCAACGAATCAGGGATTCAAGTCGATCGTCTTCAATCGGGCGGCGGATGCTGGGTTCTACCGTCATCTCTTTGAGAAGGTTCAAACTGAACTCGCGCGGCGCGCCTCGGGCACTACGTTCCTCGAAATCTCCGGCGCAGAGTTCGCGAGCATCGAGGTTCCATCTCCCTGCCCGGACGAGAAGCATTTGATTGCCGAGGTCCTCGATACCCTCGAAACCGCCATCCACGAAACGGAGACGATCATCGCCAAGCTCAAGGCCATCAAGCAGGGCCTGCAGCACGACCTACTGACGCGCGGTATCGACGCCAACGGCGAACTGCGCCCGCACCAAGCCGACGCACCGCATCTCTACCAAAAGTCGCAGCTGGGGTGGATTCCAACGGAATGGGACACTTGTGAGTTGGGCAGTCTCGTTGATCCGGCTAGGCCTGTTGTCTACGGAATTCTGATGCCGGGGTACGGCTATCCCGGTGGTGTGCCGGTAGTCAAGGTCAAGGACATCATCGACGACGACATACAGCTTGACGATCTGCTATTGACGAGCCCGCAGATCGACAGCGAGTACGGCCGGTCACGCCTACGCCCTGGCGATTTGCTATTTACGATCCGCGGGACCGTCGGTCGGATGGCACTCGTGCCGGAGGAACTCAAGAACGCGAACATCACCCAAGATACAGCTCGCTTAGCCATCAAGTTCATCGACGCGCGTTTCGCCAAGGCATGCCTGTCGATGCATGCGGCGGCCCGCTTTGTCGCAGTCAATACCCTCGGCGTGGCCGTGCAGGGCATCAACCTTCGAGACGTACGTCGAATTCCTCTGCCACGACCCGGGCCGGATGAAGCGCGGGAGATTGCAGATCGTATCGACGGAGCCACTGAGCGCGTGGGTTGCGAATCCCGAGCACTCAACAAGCTTACGCTCGCCAAGTTTGGCCTCATGGACGACCTTCTCACCGGTCGCGTCCGTGTCACAGCACTCCTGGCGGAAGCGGCACGACAGGAGGCGTGCGCCTGATGGGCTGGGAACTCGAAGACGTCGAGAAACCCTTCGTCGCCCAGTTGCAGGCACTGGGCTGGACCTACACCGAAGGCAGCCTCGACATGCCTGCGCTGACCGGCCGCAGCAGCTTTACCGAGGTCATCCAGGAGCACGCGCTGCGCGAGCGTCTTCGGGCTCTGAACGTTGGGTCCGATGCCCGGCCCTGGCTGGACGATGCGCGACTGTCGGAAGCTGTCGCCGCCATTACGCGGCTCGGCAGCCATAAGCTGATGGAGGCCAACCAGAAGGCCACCGAGCTGCTAATCAAGGGCCTGACCGTCGAGGGCCTGCCCGGCTGGGACGGCGGACGCGGCCAGACGATCCGATACATCGACTGGGACACGCCGGCCAACAACCGGTTCACCGTCGTCAACCAGTACCGCGTCGATTGC
>DASPMH010000078.1:0-4426 GCA_035627175.1 Terriglobales bacterium
GCAGCGTGAGGTAGACGCTCATGTTCGCCTGCGCGCCGGAATGTGGCTGCACGTTCGCGTGGTCGGCGCCGAACAGCGCGCGCGCGCGTTCGATCGCGAGCGACTCGACGATGTCGACGAACTCGCAGCCGCCGTAGTAGCGCTTGCCGACGTAGCCCTCGGCATATTTGTTGGTCAGAATCGATCCTTGCGCCTCGAGCACGGCGCGGCTGACGACATTTTCCGAAGCGATCAGCTCGAGATTGTGCTCCTGGCGCTCCGCCTCCTGTCGGATGGCGCGATAGATTTCCGGATCGACTCTTTTCAGCTCGCTCATGGGATCAACCTTGTTTGTGACTCTCGATGTAGGAAACCACGTCTTGGACGGTGCGGATCTTCTCCGCCTCCTCGTCGGTGATCTCCATGTCGTACTCTTCCTCGAGCGCCATCACGAGCTCGACGATGTCGAGCGAATCGGCACCGAGGTCTTCGATAAACGAGGCCTCGGGGGTCACGTCGCTCTCGTTGACGCCGAGTTGCTCACAGATGATTTGCCGGACTTTTTGTTCGACGCTCGATGCCATCACTTCCTCCCTACGGCTCACATGTAGAGGCCGCCATTTACTCCAATGACCTGACCGGTGATGTAGCCGGCCTCGGCTCGCACCAGAAAGCCGACCGCCGCCGCGACCTCGTCCGCACTGCCCAGGCGTCCTGCCGGAATCTGCCCGAGATACTCTGAGCGCACCGCCTCAGGCAAGCGCGCCACCATATCGGTGTCGATGAAGCCCGGCGCGACGGCGTTGACGGTGATGTTACGACTGGCGAGCTCGCGCGCCATCGACTTGGTGAAGCCGATGATGCCGGCCTTCGCTGCGGCATAGGCCGACTGGCCGGCGTTGCCCATCACACCGATGACCGAGCTGAGATTGACGATGCGACCGTAGCGCGCCCGCAGCATGTGGCGGCTGGCGGCCTTGGTGCAGCTGAACACTCCGCCGAGATTGACGGCGAGGACACGCTGCCAATCGCTCGCCTTCTGCCGCAGCAACAGATTGTCGAGGGCGATGCCGGCATTGTTGACGAGAACGTCGCAGCGGCCCTGGCGGGTGACCAGATCGTTGACCGCAGCGTGCACCGCTTCGTCATCGGCGACGTCGAAGGGCAGCGTCTCGCCGTCACCGCCCGCGGCGCGCAGTTGCGCCAGCGTCTCCGCGGCGGCGTCGGCACCGGCGACGTAATTGATCGCAACGTAATTGCCGGCGCGGCCGAGATGCAGAGCGATGGCGCGGCCGATGCCGCGCGAAGCGCCGGTCACCAGCGCCACCGGCCGCGGCGGTGCGTCGCTCATGCCGTTTTCAACGCCTGCTCGAGCGCCGCCGGATCTTCCCCGGCGAAGCAACGTATCGCGGGCGCAATGCGCTTGACCAAGCCCGACAGCACTTTGCCCGGGCCGACCTCGACGGCCGCCGTGCAACCGAGCCGGGCGAGGGCGGCGACGCTATCCTGCCAGCGCACCGGGCTGCAGACCTGGCGCACCAGCAGCTCGGCGACGCGCGCCGGGTCGCGATTCGGCTGCGCATCGACGTTGGCAATCACCGGGATTTTGAGCGGAGCGACTTCGATGCCGCTCAGCACCTCGGCGACACGCTCCGCCGCCGGCTTCATTAAAGCGCAATGGAACGGGGCGCTGACGTTGAGCGGCACGGCACGCTTGGCACCGTGCTGGCGCGCCTGTTCGGTGGCTCGCGTCACCGCGGCGGCATGGCCGGCGATGACGATCTGGTCGCCGCCGTTGAGATTGGCGGGGCTGACGATCTCGCCGTGGGCCACTTGCTCGCAAATTGCTTCGACATCCTCGAAAGACAGCCCGAAGATCGCCGCCATCCCGCCTTGCCCGGGCGGCACGGCACGTTGCATGGCGCGGCCACGCTCGCGCACCAGACGCAGCGCATCGGCGAAGCTGAGCCCGCCCGCCGCGACCAAGGCGCTGAACTCGCCGAGACTGTGACCGGCCGCCCAATGCGGCCGCAAGCCGAGCTCGCCGGTCAGCACCTCATGCAGAGCGCAGCTGACCGTCAGCAACGCCGGTTGGGTATTTTCGGTGAGGGTCAGGGTTTCGAGCGGGCCCTCGAAGCACAGTCGTGTCAGGTCGAAGCCGAGGACGTCGTCGGCCTGCTCGAATACCTGCCGGGCACGCGGATAGCGGTCCCACAGCGCCCGGCCCATGCCGACCGCTTGGGAACCTTGCCCCGGAAAAAGGAAGGCGAGCGGGTCGGTCATCTGCGCTCGAGAAGACTTATTCCTCGACCTCGACCACTTTGCGGCCGCGATAGACGCCGCAGTGCGGGCAGGCGCGATGCATCATCGTCGGCTCACCGCAGGAAGGGCACTCGATGACGTTCGGCGCTGTCAAGGCGTCGTGAGCGCGACGCTTGTTGCGCTTCGAGTGGGAAGTTTTGCGTTTGGGAACAGCCATCTCCAGGCTCCTTTAGTCAGTCAAAGCGGTCGTCTTTAGCGAATTCGGTCGGCCCAGGCGAATGACTCAGCGCGGGACCTTGAGGTTGCGCAACACTGCCAGCCGCGGATCGCCGCCCTGGTCGCTGCAGTCGCACGACTGCTGGTTGCGATTGATGCCGCACTGCGGGCAGAGCCCCTGACAGTCCTCGCTGCACAACGGCTTGGTCGGCAGGGCCAGGATCAGTTGCTCGCGGATCAGCGGCGAGAGGTCGATCTCGTCGCCCTGGTAGAAGCTCAGGTTGAGATCTTCGTCCGCCAGCTCGGCTTCCTCGCTGACGTCGGGCTTGGGCACCACGATCAGAGAGCAGTCGGCGGCGAGGTCGAACGGATACGGCTCGAGACAACGGGCGCAATGGCCGATCACCTTGCCGGCGATCCGGCCGAGGAACACCAGATCGTCGCCAGTGCGGTGATATTGCAGGTGAACCTGAGCTTTGTCGGTGAACTCGAAGTCTTGCACCCCGCCGTGGACGATCTCGGCATTGAGCTGCTCGGTCGGCTCGCTATAGATGAGGTCTTTGACCTCGGCGTCGATATCGTGAACGTTGAGCTTCATCTGGCGGCGAACACGGGACCCTATCGAAGGGCTCCGATAGGGTCAAGCAAGGTCGAGATGGCGTTCGAGCCGCCGCACCCGTCGCAACAGCTCGGGCAGGCGGGGTAGGGCGGCGCTGATCCGGCGCCACAGTTGGATCGGCTCGGCCGGATAGCCCGCAATCGTCGCCCCGGCCGTAACATCGCCGGTCACTCCGGTCTTTCCCGCGAGCTGGGCGCCGTCGCCGATTTCGAGATGGCCGGCGATGCCGGCTTGGCCACCCATGCGCACATAGCGGCCGACCCTGGTGCTGCCGGCGATGCCGACCTGCGCTGCGAGCATCGATCCCTCGCCGATGCTGCAGCCGTGCGCCACCATCACCAGGTTGTCGAGCTTGCTGGCTCGACCGACGACGGTGCAGCCGAGGGTGGCCCGATCGACGGTGGCGTTGCAGCCGACTTCGACGTCATCCTCCAGCACCACCTTACCGGTCTGGGGAACCCGTTCGATGCCCTTGGGTCCGGCGACGTATCCGAAGCCGTCACCGCCGATGACGGTCCCGCTCTGCAGGCGAACGCGATTGCCGATGCGGACGCGCTCGCGCACGGTGACGTGAGAGAAGGCGCGAAAGTCGTCACCGATCTCCACTTCAGGATAAATGACGACATGGGCATCGAGGCACGCCCGCGCTCCGAGCACGACCCCGTCGCCGATGATGCAGTACGGTCCGATGGCAGTATCTGCGCCGAGACGGGCGGTGCTGGCGATGACGGCCGTCGGATGTATCCCAGTGGCGAGCGGCAAGGGCCGTTCGAACAGAGTCAGGGCGCGGCTGAAGGCGAGGTAGGGATCGGCGGCGCGGAGCGACGGAATGGCAACCTCGGCTTCGCTGGTGCCGACGATCACCGCCGCCGCCGCGGTGGTGCGCAGGCGCGAGCGGTAGCGGGGGTTGGCGACGAACGTCAGATCGCCGCTGCCGGCCTCGTCGATCGGCGCCGTGCGCTCGATCTCCACACTGCCGTCGCCGTGCAACTCACAGTCGATGGCCCTTGCGATGTCCGCCAGTTTCATCCGCCCTCCTAGCCGCCGACAGCAGCGACTTCGCCTTAGCACATCTACCCGCGCTCGGCAGAGCGCGGCTCAGGACCACCGCGACACACCCTCCGATCCCGTCCCCAACGCACCGTGACTCCGTTCGCGCTGAGGAGCCCGAAGGGCGTCTCGAAGCGCAGGCAACCTGGGCCTTTGAGGAGGCGCTGGCGCGCCTCCTACCAACGAACCGTAGAACAGTTCCCGCACTAAGGCCCGTTCGGCCTGAGAAGGCGCGAAGCGCCGTCCTTCGACGGTGCTCAGGACAGGTCTCGGAGGCGCAGATCGACCTGGGCTTCGAGA
>DASPMH010000079.1:0-7986 GCA_035627175.1 Terriglobales bacterium
ATGGTGATCTCGGTGACATCCCTGGAGTGTCGTTCCTCGATGGTGACCGGGTAGTGACGACGGCGCCGCCCGCGCTGACGATGAATCTCGACGAATATCCGATGCCATCGTGGCACAAGCTTCCGATGGCAAAACATTGGGAGATCAGTCGGATCTGGGGTGGCAAGACCGGTTGGATGGATGACGTCGCCCATCCGCGCTGGGCCTCGATCTTCACCTCGCGCGGCTGTCCCTTCCGTTGCGCTTACTGTCACGTCTCGCTCGAGCGCGGCGGCGAGGCGGGCGACATCGCCACGCTGCGCCTCCACTCCCTCGAGCGTCTCGAGCAGGAGCTGATCGAGCTGCGCGAGCTGGGCGTCGAGTACGTCTACGTCAACGACGACTCTTTTCTCGCCAAGCGAGAGCGGGTCCGCCGCGTTCTCCGATTGCTCGAACGCTATAGATTCCGGCTGGCCGACGTCAACGGCGTCAACATCGTCCATTTGTTCCGCCGCCAAGGCTCGCGTTTGGTCGTCGATGAAGATCTCCTGGAACGGCTTTACGCCGGCGGCTTCCGCAAGCTGTCGCTGCCGTTCGAGTCTGGCTCGCAACGCCTGCTCGACAAATATTCGACCGGCAAATGGAACATCGCCGAGTGCAACTTCGAAACCTTGATCGCCAAGATGGTTCGCATCGGCATCGTGCTCGACGGCAACTTCATGATCGGCTATCCCGACGAGTCACTGGAAGAGCTGACCGAGACGTTCCTGCTTGCGCGCCGCGTTATGGATGCCGGCGCTATCGCGGTCTCCTTCTTCATGGTGCAACCATTCCCGGGATCTCGCCTCTATGAAGAGGCGATCGCCAACAATCAGCTCCGGCCCGATTGGAGCTGGGACGATCTCGGCTGGTCGAAAGGCAGCCCCTTCGCTCGCCCGCTGATTTCCAACGAGACGCTGAGCTACTGCTGGAGCTTGGTGTGGAAGTTGTTGAACTCGCAGCCGCGGGTCGAGGAGATGCAGAGCCAAATGCCGGACGCCGAGGTGCTGCCGCGATTCTCTATACCCTCGCGATCTGCAGGCGCCTGACCAATGGGCCCCGAATCGAGGGATCTCGAGCTGTCGCTGGTGATCCCGCTATACAACGCCAGCGCCACCATCGGTGCGGTGGTCGACGAGATACACGCGGTTTCATCGCAGGTTCGCTTCGAAATAGTGCTGGTCGACGACGGTTCAGCGGACGCGACCGAACAGATCTGCCGGGATCTGATGCAGCGCTATCCCGACACCATCGTGCTGCTGCGGCTATCGCGGAACTTCGGCGAGTTCGCCGCGGTGATGGCCGGGATACAACACGCCGCAGGCAGTTTTGTCGTCACCATGGACGACGACGGCCAGCATCCGCCGGCGGAAGCGATGCGGCTCTATCAAGCGATCCGACTTCGCGGCGACGACGTCGTCTATGGCCGCTACAGGACCAAGGAGCACGGTCCCCTGCGCAATCTCGCCAGCTGGTCCTACAATCTTCTTGCGACCATTCTACTCGGCAAACCCGCTGACCTGTACTTGTCGAGCTTCAAGATCATGAATCAGTTCGTCATCGACGCCATCAAGAGCCAACAAAATACTCCCTCCTATATCGATGGACTGATCTGTCGAACGACACAGCGGGTGTCACAGTTAGAGGTCGAACACCGCCCGCGCTTGGATGGTCGGTCGAACTATACTCTGCGGCGGCTGGCCTACACCTGGGCCAGCAGCATTCTGAGTTTTTCGGTTCTACCCCTGCGCGCGGCGAGCCTGCTCGGGCTGGTGTGCTCGATGCTGAGCGCGCCCCTGCTGGTGTTCCTCATCATCGACACCGTGTGGATAACACCCGACGTAACCTTCGGCATCCCAACGGTAGCCTGCCTGATGGTCTTCTTCGCCAGCGTACAGCTGCTGGTCCTGGGTGTATTCGGCGAATACTTGAGCCGTTTGTACGTCTCCGGTAGCCCGCCGTATGTGGTCCGCGAACACCATGGGCCGATCCGAAACGACAAAGTTCATCCGAAGCAACGGCTCAACGCGTCAGCGCTGCCGCCACCTGCAGCACCTCCATTTCGCTGAGCTCGGGTATATCGGCAACGACAATGCCCGGCGGCAGCCGTCCTCCCGTTATCGATCGAGGTACTCGCCGCCGTAGCGGCGGAAGAAGGCGATGGTGTGGCGCAGCCCCGCCGCGAGATCCGTGCGTGGTCGCCAGCCGGTCAGCGCTGCGAGCTTGGCAAAATCGCCCCAGTAGTCACCGATCTCGATTGCGCTGCGCTCCCGTGGAAAGGGCACATTCTCGAAGGGGGTGCCGGTAATCTCGCCGAGAATCTCGACAAGCTCGCGCAGGCTGTAGGCCTGCGGATAGCCGAGATTGAACACGCGGCCGGCAGCATCGTCGCAATGACCGGCAAGCAGCAACGCGTCGACGACATCGTCGACATAGTTGAAGTCGCGCCGCTGACGTCCGCCACCGAAGAGCTGCAGCGTCTCGCCCAGCAGAGCCCGCCGCACGAACACCCCGACGACGCCCTTGTCCGCGGTGACCAGATCCATGCGCGGCCCGTAGGTGTTGGTCAGCCGCAAAGCTACGGTCCAGAGACCGTGAACCCGATGATAGAGCCGGTAGTACTCTTCCGCCGCCAGCTTGTGCACACCGTTGATGTCGACCGGAGCGGTTGGATGGTCCTCGCCGACGGGCAGCCACTGCGGCCGGCCGTAGACCTGGCGCGTACTGGCGAGCACCAGGCGGGCCGACCGGTTGTACTTGCGACAGCTCTCCAGCAGCGACAATTGGGTGCGACAATTGATCTCCAGATCGCCGCTCGGATCCTCCATGCTGCGCAGGTGGCTCACTTGGCCGGCGAGCTGAAAGATGAACTCCTGCCCGCCAATGACTCGCGCCAAGGCCGCGGCGTCGCGCATGTCGGCGATCTCGACCGTTACCCGCTCTTTGATGGGATCGAGGTTGAAGCGCCGCGCGCCGTACTGGGGCAACATCGCGTCGAGGACCGTCACCCGCGCCCCGGCGCGGGCGAGAGCGATGGCGAGGTTGCTGCCGATGAAGCCGAGACCGCCGGTCACCAAGACTTGCTGGCCGGTGTACGACGCAGCCGAGGAGCAGGCCGCGGTGATCTCGTCGGGCATCGGCGGCATTGCACCAGGTTCTGCC
This sequence comes from Terriglobales bacterium, assembly GCA_035627175.1. GTDB lineage: Bacteria > Desulfobacterota > Binatia > HRBIN30 > HRBIN30 > DASPMH01. Next base: position 3,181 of record DASPMH010000079.1, read on the forward strand.
ACTGTGTCAATTGACAGCGCGACCGGTCCGGGTGGTGCGCGTCGACAAGCCACCGGCACTGGTTCGACTTGCGCCTGCTCAGGAGGAAACGATGACCGCTCGATCCTTCGCCGCCGCCCGTCTCGCCCTGCTGGTCGCCTCAGCGGCGCTCGCCGATGCCACTCCGGTGCCGAGCTGAGCGTGTTCGCCACCCGCCGCAATCAGTCGAGTGGCTTTCGCAGCCAGCGCTCGCTCGCGCTCGGACGCGGCGGCGCGGTCTGCACCAGCCAGGTATTGGCTTCGACCGCAGCGCTCCGGATCCTGCGCGACGGCGGCAACGCGATCGACGCTGCCGTCTGCGCCGCCGCCGTGCTCGGTGTGGTCGAACCATTCAGCACCGGTATCGGCGGCGACTGTTTCGCGCTGGTGTGGTCGGCGCGCGACGGCAAGCTCCACGGCATCAACGGCAGCGGGCGCGCGCCTGCCGGGCTGAGCTGCGAGCGGCTGCGCCAGCAGGGTCACACCGCCATGCCGATGCACGGCATGCTGCCGGTCACCATTCCCGGCGCGCTCGACGCCTGGCAGCAGCTGCTCGAGCGCTTCGGCACGATTGCCCTCGGCAAAGCGCTCGAGCCGGCGATCCATTATGCCAGCGAAGGCTTCGCGGTCAGCGAGATCATCCAGCATCAATGGCAGCTGATTTTGCGCTTCGGTGTCGTTCAGCATCCCGACGCGCTGCGCACGTTGACCTGTAATGGCGAGCCGCCGGCGCTCGGTGAGATCTTCCGCATGCCGGAGCTGGCGGCTTCGATGCGACGCATCGCCGCCGGCGGCAGCGAGGTCTTCTACCGCGGCGAGCTCGCCGAAAAGCTCGTCGCTTTCGCCCAAGCCAACGGCGGACCGCACCAGCTCGCCGATTTCGCCAGCCATCGTTCCAGCTGGGTCGAGCCGATCGCGACGGAGTACCGCGGCTATCGCGTCTGCGAGATCCCGCCGAACGGCCAAGGACTGGCGGCGTTGCTCGGGCTCAACATCCTCGAGTGCTTCGCGCCGGGCGAGCTCGGCAGCGCCGAGTCGCTGCACCTGCGTATCGAAGCGGTCAAGCTCGCCTATGCCGATCGCAGCCGCTACATCGCCGACCCCGAGCACAGCCGCGTGCCGGTGGCCGAGCTGCTCGACAAAGCGTATGCCGCCGAGCGCGCCGGACGCATCGATCCGCGCCGCGCCGCCCCGGCCTACGATCCGGGAGATTCGGTCAGAGGCGACACCGTCTACCTCGCCACCGCCGATGCCGAGGGCAACGTCGTCTCGCTGATCAACAGTTTGTATCTGCCCTTCGGCTCAGGCCTGGTCGCCGGCGACACCGGCATCGTGCTGCACAACCGCGGCTTCGGCTTCTCGCTCGATCCGAGCCATCCGAACTGTGTCGCGCCGGGCAAGCGACCGTTTCACACCATCATCCCGGGGATGATGCTGAAGAACGGCCGGCCGCTGTTGGCTTTCGGGGTGATGGGCGGCGACGTGCAAGCCCAGGCGCACCTACAGCTGATCTCGAACCTGATCGATCACGGTTTGAACATCCAAGAAGGCTTGGACTATCCGCGCTTCAACTACCTGGAAGCCAACCGCGTCGCCTTCGAAGCCGAGCACGACCCTGAAGTGTTGCGCGCCTTGGCAGCGATGGGCCACGAGGTCCTCGACGAGAACGCTGCCCTACTGCGCGGCGGCTTCGGCGGCGGGCAGGGCATAGCGATCGATCGAAACGGCACCTACTGGGCCGGCTCCGACCGACGCAAAGACGGCTGCGCCGTGGTGCTGTGAGCGAGCTTCCTCTTACACACCGCGGAGGACGCAGCGGACCCAGAGGCTTACGGTTTAAATCGATGCACCATGCGAACGATGCCACTTCGCATGTGGTCGACATCGAAATTGAGGAAGTAACTGGCCAATCCCCTTTCTCAGCGTCCTCAGCGTCCTCTGCGGTTGAAACGGCCGACCGAGGCAGCGGCAGTTCGCTACTGTCAATTGCCGTCTCCCGGCCCCCAGGTGCCTGGGGGCGCTTCACCGACAGGCTCGGGGAAGTACCGCGCGGACCGGCGGTGGCCGTAACACAGGTGCGGCTCGCCCTCGTGCCACCCCGCGCCGACCTCGCCCCAACAAGGCCGATCCGCCCGCGGCTCGCCCAACCCGGCCGAGCAGTGCTCACCGTCGCGCCGGCAGGCGCGGTAGCTCGCGGACACATACTGAGGCGAGGTGCGGTTCATGTCGCTGCTCCTTCTACCGCAGCGACGCCAGCGCGGACACTGGTGCATCGAGCCGCGTCCCGTTCGGGCTGAGGAGCGGCCGCCCGGCCGCATCTCGAAGCCGAGTCACCTTGCGCTTCGAGGCCAAGCCCTCAAGCCTTCAGCTTGGCCGTCGCGGTTGACGTCGCAACCACCGCTCGTGTTTAGCTCTGCACATGTCGTTCGTACCGCCGCACTTCCCGATCCAACCGCTCGCCGCACCGGTCCGTTCGGCTCCACCTCCGATCCGCGCCTTCCTGTTCGACACCTATGGGACGGTCTGTGACTTCTATTGTCCGCTCGAGAGCGCCTTCGCAGTGCTGGCGCGTCAACGCAGTCTTGCGCTCGACACCGGGGCACTGGCCATCGGCTGGCGCAACGCGTACGCCCGCGCGACCTTCCTCAGTGCCGGCTTCGGCATGCCGTTTCGCCCGCTGCGAGAGATCCACCGCGACAACCTGCTGGCATTGCTCGCCGATTTGCTTGCGGTGCCGCTGGCGGAGAGCGAAATTGTCGCGCTGCTCGACGTGTGGAATCGGCTCGAGCCGTGGCCCGATGTCCTTGCCGGGCTGGGTCAGCTGAAGAAGAAGGCCATCATCGCACCGCTGTCCAACGGCAACTTCGACGACATGATTCAGCTCGCGCGCCACGCCGGACTGCCGTGGGATGCCATCCTCGGCTCCTCGATCGCGCGCGCCTACAAGCCGCATCCGGATATCTACTTGCGCTCAGTCGAAGCGCTGTCGCTGCAACCTGAGGACGTTTGTATGGTCGCCGCGCATCAGGTCGATCTCGCCTACGCCGCCGGCCATGGCATGCAGACGGCTTTCGTCATTCGACGCGACGAGTTCGGCGGTCGCATCAAACCGCGCGACGCCTCACCGCAGGAAGAGTGGCTGGACGCGGCGGAGGTTCACCCAGAAGGGAAGTGGACCTTCGTCGTCGAGGATTTCATCGAGCTTGCGGCGGTGGTTTAGGCCGCCAATCGTTGTAGCGTGCGCTCTCCGAGTCAAGGCGCGGCAAGAGACACCGCTGCGATCTCGGCGTCCTCCGCGGTTCAGCCATCACCCGGGCAGCCACCAGCGGTCGAGCTCGAGCTCGATGGCGGCGAACGGTTCTGCGCGCACTCGCGCCGCGCCCGAGTGTGTCGCTTGTACCATCCAGCGCTGGCCGTCGAGGTGATAGACCTCCAACGTCTGCGCCAGCGGGTCGACCAACCAGAGATGCGGGACCTGCTCGCGCGCATAGATCTGCATTTTCTGCACCCGGTCGATGCGAACCGTCGAGGGTGAGACGACTTCACACACCCAGTCTGGTGCCAGCGTAAACGCGGCGACGTTGGGGACCTGGGGCATGCGTTCGATCCGCCAGCCGGCGAGATCGGGTACGAGCACGTCCGGGCCGAGATGCAACTCCGGCTCGTCGAGGATCCACCACCCGCCCGGCCCCGAGCCGCTGCCACGACCGCGAAATGCAAAACCGATGTCAATGCCGATTCCCGACGAAGCGAACGCGTGCGGCGACGCCGGGCGCGGCGATGCGATCAACTCGCCATCGAGGATCTCGCCGATCATGTTCTCCGGCAGTTGGAGTAGATCGTCGTACGTCGCGCGACGTCGAACCGGCTCCATGCTGGCTCCTTACCACGTGCTACTCTGTCGCCAAAGATCGGACGTCAGTACCGCAGCGTGACCCTCCAACTCGCCTGATCCGGCGCGAAGTCCAGCGCGGAATCGATCGCCTCTTCGGTCGTGCCGGCCGAGGGCTTGCGGAGCAGCTTGCCGGCGTAGCGGTGGATCGCCTCGATCGGGTCGACGAGAATCAGCAGCGCATCGCGTCCGAGCGAGGGGCGCCACTGCGCGACTTGGCGCCGCAGCTGAAAACGGAGCTCGCCCTGGAGGCTACCGATCGGTGAGGTGGTGACGAGGTCCACCGCGCTCGGATGCTGGACCCACGCCTCGAAGACGTACTCCCACATAAAGGAGACGGCGGTTGCGAACAGAAAACTCTCGACCGGGCCGTAGCCGCGGTTGCGCACCGTCAGGTATGCCTCGGCGCCCATGAAGGGGTGCAGTACGTAGTTGGCGACGATGCCGTCGCCGTCGTCCCAATCCGGCGGCTGGGTCCAGGCTTCGGCGAAGGTATCGGACGAGAGCGGCCCGACGTTGACGAAGGAAGGATCGATCAGAAACAGCGGAATGGTCAAGCTCAGGCACGTCGCCCACTCGAGGGTCGGCACCCAGAGGTTGAGGCGAGCGGGATCGGGCGGACTGGCGAGCCAATCCGAGCTCGGGGCGCGCGCCTCCGTTGGAACCGGCTCGTGCCCGAGCTCGAACCCGGAGTCGGCCGCCTGTGCCGGCACGGCCAGCGCGAGCGCCGCGACGACGGTGAGAAAGATGCTTGCAAGCCTCATGTCAGGGTGCGGGCAAGGGGGCAGGTCGGACGTTTCAGCTCGCAGTTCACTGCTTGAATCCGACGCCTAACGCAACGGATCGGGCTGCGCCGCCGCATCCCGATTGTCGACTGCTCGATCAGGCAGTGAAGC
>DASPMH010000080.1:0-2492 GCA_035627175.1 Terriglobales bacterium
GGAGCATGCGGCTGAAGCTGTCACCCTGGGCGAGCGTCGCGGTGAGCTGTATCGTCGGCCGCTCCGGCGCCGTGGCCAGCGGCTCGACCAGCCTCGTTGCGCCCATTCGCCGGCCGCTGTCGCCGCCGAGCGCCAGGGGCATGATCATCTGGCTGCGGTACTCGTCGCGCACGACGCGATCGGCGGGCACGGCGGTGGTCGCAGCCTCTAGCGTGGAAAAGTCCGGCCAAAACGCCAGCGCGGCGACGCCCAAGCCCAGCATTGAAAACAGCCCGCGATACCAGCGGATCGTCCCGATGTCCTCGGCAAGGTCGTGCACCAGATCGAGGCGGCCGACGTGGCTCTCGAGCTTTTGCCGGAACATGGGGAGCGGAGAGGAGAGCCCATCGTCACTCGAGGGAGTGATCGGCGCCATCTGAGCGAACGAAAGCGCGGCCGCGCCCGCCATGGGCCCACCCTGACCGAGTTCCAACTGCTCACGCGGCTTGAACACTATGCAAACGTCCCCGCGCAGCCCATTACGCTGCTCCGGAGGCCTTTGCGCCCTCGAGGTTAACGTCCCCCTAAATTCGCCCTATCGGGCCGATTTCCCCCGCCCAAATCGATACGTTCCGACAAACCGCTCGCCGCCGCCTTGCGAGGCAGCACAACGAGTGCCACATCTTTTTGTAGAGATGGCTAGTTCCACCCCTGCAAGGCCGCGCGCGACACCCGAATCCCGGGTCAAGGCGGTGCTCGGCCCGACCAATACCGGCAAGACGCACCTCGCCATCGAAAGGCTGTGCGCGCATTCCTCTGGTGCGATCGGCTTCCCGCTGCGCCTGCTGGCGCGGGAGGTGTACGATCGCGTCTGCGCCATAAAGGGCGAGAACCGCGTCGCCCTGATTACCGGTGAGGAGCGGATCGAGCCCAAGGACGCACGGTGGCTCCTATGCACCACCGAAGCGATGCCGGTGGGCGCGGACCTTGCGTTCGTGGCGCTGGATGAGGCTCAGATCGCCGCGGATCGCGAGCGCGGCCACGTGTTCACCGACCGACTGCTGCATGCGAGAGGCCGGGAAGAGACGATGATCCTGGGCTCGGCGGCGCTGGAGCCGATGATCAAGGCTCTCATTCCGGGGGCCGAAATCGTCGGCCGCCCGCGGTTCTCGACCCTCAGCCACGTCGGTGCGAAGAAGCTGTCGCACATCCCGCCCCGCAGCGCCATCGTCGCCTTCTCTGCCGAGCAGGTCTACGCGATCGCGGAGATGCTACGCCGCTTCCGGGGCGGAGCGGCGGTGGTCATGGGCGCGCTCTCGCCGAGCACCCGCAATGCCCAGGTCGCTTTGTATCAGTCCGGAGAGGTGGACTACCTCGTCGCGACCGATGCGATCGGCATGGGCCTAAACCTTGACGTCAACCACGTGGCGTTTGCCGGCCTCTCCAAGTTCGACGGGCAGCGCCAGCGGCGTCTCACGGCGGCGGAGATGGCGCAGATCGCGGGCCGTGCCGGACGGCATCAACGCGACGGCACCTTCGGGACGCTGGCGGGGACCCGGAGCCATGACGCCGAATTTTCCGAGGAAGAGGTCTATGCGATCGAAGAGCACCGCTTCCCACCGCTGACCCGGTTGTTCTGGCGCGAGGCAGAGCCCCGCTTCGACAGCTTGTCCTCGCTGATCGCCGATCTCGACGCTCTCCCCGATCGGCCTGAACTGATGCCCGCGCCCGAGGCGATCGACGTCGCCGTGCTGAAGCGCCTTTCGGACGAGCCCGAGATCGCGGGCACGGTCCGCGGCAGGGGAGCGGTCGCGCGCTTCTGGGACGCCTGCCGGTTGCCCGATTTTCGCCAACAAGGATCGGAAACCCACGCCCGTTTTGTCGCGCGGCTTTGGGAAGACCTGCGCCGCGGCTACCTCGCGTCGGACTACGTCGCGGCGAGAATCTCCGAGCTCGACAATCCATCTGGCGATATCGACGCGCTGCAGGGGCGGATCGCCGGCATCCGGAGCTGGGCCTACATCGCGCAGCGGCCCGATTGGATCCTTGCGAGGGACGAGATGGCTTCTCGCGCACGCGCTGTCGAGGCTCGGCTCTCCGACGCGCTGCACGCCCGGCTGACCGAGCGCTTCGTCAATCGGCGCACCACCGTACTGATGAAGAAGCTGGGGCCCGACGCCGCTCTGCTGCCGGTCACGATCGAGGGCAACGAGGTGCTGGTCGACGGCGAGCCGATCGGCTCGCTCAGCGGCTTCCGCTTCCGCGTCGATCCGGGCGCCCGGGCCGACGATCACAAGCTCCTGCTCGCGGCGGCCGAGAAGCACCTGCCCGCCCTGCTCGCTCGACGGGCCGAGGCTCTGGTTTGCGAGTTGAACGACGGACCGGGCGGGCTCACGCTTGACGAAGGCTCCGTGCTTTGGACCGGGGTCCCCGTCGCGCGGCTCGCTCGCGGACGAAGTCTGCTTCACCCCAAGCTCGGCCTCGACGCGTCTCTGGAACGCATTCCGGCGGCG
>DASPMH010000081.1:0-2431 GCA_035627175.1 Terriglobales bacterium
CGCAAGAAGGTATGAGCGTGCGCTCTCAGGGCGCACCAGGACTAGGGAGGGGGACGATGAAGCGAGCCATTCTAGCGACAGCTTTCCTACTGGCAGCGAGCAACTCCGGCGGCTGCCGCAGCAGCGCCGACACGGCACAAGGCGTCGCCGAGCGCTTCGTCGACCAGCACTACGTCGAGATGAATCTGCCGGCGGCGGAGCCGTACTGCACCGGCGTCGCCTTGGGGAAGGTGCGTGAGTCGATGCGGCTGACCCAAGGCATGCAAATCGATCAAGCGACCCGCCGCCCGACGGTTCGCTACCGTGTCAGCCCGCACTCCGAGTCCGACAAGGACGCCAGCTTCCTCTTCGACGCGACCATCCAAGTAGAAGGCGCCGAGACCTTCGACCGCCGCTGGATCGTACTGACCAAGAAAGTCGGCGACACCTGGAAGGTAGCGAACTTTACCGAAGAATAGCCCCCACGCCATCCTTGCGACCCACGTTCTTCACTGCTTCACTGCTTCACCGCCCAGGAGAACCGAATGTCCTACCAACACCTTCGCCTAGAGCGCAGCGCCGATCGTCACATCGTCACCCTTACCTTCAACCGGCCCGAATCGCGCAATGCGATGACCCCGGCGATGGGCGACGAGGTGGTGCGTGCCGTCGAGGAATTGCGCCACGACGGCGATGTGCGGGTCGTGGTGCTGACCGGCAGCGGCAAGTCTTTCAGCTCCGGTGGCGACCTGAGCATGCTGGCCCGCGACACCGGCGTCGCCACCGAAGGAGAAGCGCCGAGCATGGAAGGCTCGCCGCGCGAGTTCTATAGCCGCTACCTCTCGCTCCGTTCGCTGCCGGTGCCGACGATCGCCGCCATCAACGGCCACGCCATCGGTGCCGGGCTGTGCATCGCCCTCGCTTGCGATATCCGCATCGCCGCCGAGGACGCCAAGATGGGCATGACCTTCACCCGGCTCGGCATCCACCCCGGCATGGGCGGCACCTATCTCTTGACCCGTCTGGTCGGGACGGCGCGTGCCTGCGAGCTGTTTTTCACCGGCCGGATCTTCGATGCCAGCGAGGGCGAGCGCCTCGGTCTGCTCAACCGGGTCGTACCGCGGCCGCAGTTCCAAGCCGCGGTCGACGAGATGGTGCAACAGATCGCCAGCGCGGCTCCGGTTGCGGTGCGCATGGTCAAGCGCTCGATCTATCGCGGCAGCGAGCACAGCCTCGAAGATATGATCGAGTTCGAAGGCCTCAGTCAGGCCCACACCTTCTCGACCGCAGATGCCCGCGAAGGGGTGAGCGCGATCATCGAAAAGCGCGAGCCGCGCTTTACCGGCAAGTGAGGCGCGGACCCTTCCTTGCAACACGGTTGGCTGCGCGATAATCAGCCTGCCCGACTCGGACGCGCCGCGCGCGCGCCAGCCCTACATACGAAAGGATTCATCGGATGGCCCGCAAGAAGATTGCTCTCATCGGCGCCGGCATGATCGGCGGCACATTGGCTCACCTGACGGTGCTCAAGCGCCTCGGTGACGTGGTCCTGTTCGACGTCGTCGAGGGCCTGCCGCAAGGCAAGGCGCTCGACCTGCTCGAGGCGGGCCCGATCGAAGGATTCGATGCGAGCATCGTCGGCACCAATTCCTACGAAGAGATCGAGGGCGCCGATGTCTGCATCGTCACCGCCGGCCTGCCGCGCAAGCCCGGAATGAGCCGCGACGATCTGTTGTCGGTGAACTGCAAGATCATGGTCGACGTAGCGACCAACATCCGCAACCGCGCCGCGAACGCCTTCGTCATCGTCGTCACCAATCCGCTCGACGCGATGGTGACGGCGATGAAGCGCGTCACCGGCTTTCCCAAGAACCGCGTCGTCGGCCAGGCCGGGGTGCTCGATTCGTCGCGCTACCGCACCTTCGTCGCGATGGAGCTCGGCGTTTCGGTCGAGTCGGTGCATGCGATCGTGCTCGGCGGACACGGCGATGACATGGTGCCGGTACGCAAGCATTGCAACGTCTCGGGAGTGCCCGTCGAAAAGCTGATCTCCCCGGCCCGTCTCGATGCCATCGAGGCGCGCGTCCGTCAGGCCGGCGGCGAGATCGTCAGCCTGCTCAAGACCTCGGCCTTCTATTCACCGGCACACGCGGCGATCCGCATGGCCGAGGCTTACCTGCTCGATCGCAAGGAAGTGTTGCCGGCGGCGGCGCTGCTCGAAGGCGAGTACGGGGTCAACGGTTTCTACGTCGGCGTGCCGGCGGTGATCGGCGCCGGTGGCGTCGAGCGGGTGGTCGAGATCGATCTGACCCCGGCCGAGAAGCAGGCTTTCGACGGTTCGGTGGCGCACGTGCGCGAGCTGGTCGAGGCCTCGCAACAGTTCTTGCCGGCGTGACATGAACATTCACGAATTTCAAAGCAAGGCCGTCTTGCGGCGGTTTGGGGTGCCGGT
>DASPMH010000082.1:0-3599 GCA_035627175.1 Terriglobales bacterium
GGCGCGCTGTGCGTCGCGCGCGTGATCGAGCCGCTGACTGGCCTTGTGCTCGAGGAGTTTCACGGCTACCTGAGCGAGCAGAATCCCAGCGACGAAGAGGTTGTCTTTCGCCTGCTGCAACTGTTCGACGTGGCGCAGTTCGACGTTGCCGACGAGCCTTACTCGGAAACCTGCACGCTGCGGTTCAAGTCGGCGCAGTGTGGATCGGCATCGGCGAATGCAACGTGTTCGAAGAAGTTTGCCGACTGCACAGCGCAGGAACGATTCAATGGTTGTCCAACGCCCCCTCCGCAGACGACCGCCGCTTCGCACCTCGACGACGGAGGATCTTCGTCGGTTGGCAGCGGCGGAAGCGGCGGAGGCATGCCGCACCGGCCGGACTCGATGTCACCACTGTAATGCTGAGCGCGACTGCAAATCTCGGAATCTCGAAGGCCCTCTGCTACGGGTACGTCTGGGGGCGCGGCAACCTGCTCGTGCTGCACGAGCTGGCGGACAAGACTCGCATCGCGATCATCGGCATGGGTGAGGGCGAGTGGGACGGCATCGAGCGTCTCTGGATCAATCGCAAGATCACAGACCATGCGAACGCGAACCTGGTGCACTTCCACCCAGGCACGGACGGCGTGCTCGGCGGCGGTCTCGCTCCGACCTCGAACGGCGGCAATCAGGGCGTTGACAGCTTCTTCGCGCTGCTGCCGGCGAATGTGCAGCGAGTCACCTACTCGCGTCTGGCGTACATGGCGTTGAAGGTGTACCCCGATCCGGGCGCGCCGGGTCCCGAACTTGACTGGATGGTGAACGCGCGGGCGCTGAAGGTGCGAACCTTCGACGCCGAGGGAAACCAAACCGGCTATGCGTTCAGCACGAACCCGGCGTGGCAGTACCTGGACGTCGTGTTGCGCACCCAGCTCAAGCGCGAGGCGCTGGTGAACGAGGCGCTGACGGCCGCTGAAAAGGCCCGCATCGATTTCGCGTCTTTCTACGACACAGCAGAGACGTGCACCGCTGAGGGGCTTGAATCCTCGGTAGTGTTCGCATCTAGAACGCCTCTTTCGCAGGCATTGTCGCAGCTCGCAACGCTGGCGCGTGCGTATCCGCTCGAGGTCAGTGGAAAGATACAGCTCCGGCCGGACAAGCCGCGGGCGGTGTCGTTTGTGCTGACGTCCGACCATCTCGCGCCCGGAACGTTTAAGGCGCAGAAGTCGCAATTGCGCGGCGCTGCCAATCGATTGGTCGGGAAGTTTCGGGACCTCGATCCGCACAAGCTTGCCGGCATCGTCACCTGCACGCGCAATGCGAATGTGGTGACAGTCGAGACCGATGCAACCCATCCGCTGCTCGTGAACGATACGATCGAGGTGGTGGGTGTCTCCGATGCGAGTTTCAACAAGATGGTCGTCGTCGCGTCGGTCACGGACGGAACGCATTTCACTTTCAGGCAGGTAGGCGCAAACGCCGTGGGGAACGGCGGCTGGGTCACGATGCCGGAGACCCGGTTCTTCGAGCGCGCGCCGATCTGCGATCACGAGGCACACCAGAAGGCGATCGGGCAGCGCGGCCTTGGCCTGACGCCCACGTTCAAGCGGAACTCAGTCGAGCTGGACTTCGGAAACAACAAGGCTGATCGGGTCACAAAGCTGATGCGGTTCTTCAACACGCGCAACCTCGGCGTGGATCCGACCAGCCCGCATTGGTACTCCGTCGCGATCGGAAACGCGTACCGCGCGCCTTGGGAACTGAAGCTGCGTGCGCACTACATGTCGGTGGATAACGCCGATCGCGCGTTGCTGGCGCAGTTGCCGGGCGATTACGTGACGGTGGACCGCACCATATCGGAGGAGTTCCAGGGCGACTATGAGATCACCGAGATGGTCTCCTCGACCGTGGCGGGCGGCAGTGGTGAGAGCGACGACGCGACTATCGATCTGACCCTGAAGGCGTGCGTACCGGAGGCCTTCAATGTTGTCGGTGATACCGGACAGACTATGGGTGCGACGCGAGTGGCACGAGCAGTTGAGGGCGCCGCCTCGGCGCTTGGCTCGATTCCACCCGGCTTCTACCCGCCGCTGACGTACATCTCGACCGCGAACTCGATCCGCTGGAACCCGGACTTCACAACGCCGCGCGCTGATGCGACTGACCTCCATGTTGTGGGCGATACGACGGTCACCGGACTGCTGCCGAATACCTCTTACAACCATTACCCGTTCTGGGACGAGGTGAATCAGGCCTTCGACATGGTGCGCACCGGAGGCATTGGCAATCCCTCGTGGGCGCACATCGGAACGAACCGGTTGTGGACCGCCGAGCAGTACCGGCGCGATCACTACGTGCTGTCATCGTCGCCGATCGTTGCCGCCACGACGTCGGGCGGCACGTCCGGAGGGTCGGGCGGCGGCGATGGAGGGTGTCTGCAGGAGGACATGCTGGTTCGCGAGCGCGTCCGTGGTGTGATCCGGGCTGGCGAGGTCTGCGTCGGCGATCACCTGAAAGGCCGGGACGGCAGGTACCGCCGCGTCGTTCGGAAGCGTGTCGCTCCTCATGATATCTGGGTGCTGGTCAGATTCACCTGCGAGGAAGAGTTGCTGACCACGGCCGGGCATCCATATACGCTCCTGGACGGCACGGTGTGCAAGGCCGCGACACTCTCACTCGAAAGCGAGATCCCGACCGAGAGTGGTATGACATACCCGGTCGAGATTAAAGCGGTACGCAGGTCGATGTGGAAGGTCTCGATCACACTCGAAGAAGACGACGAACCGTCGTCCTGGGCGCATACCTTCCTGGCGGGCAAGCGCGAGCCGGTCATCTCGACCCACAACATCGGGATCCCGACTTATTGAGGTTCGATGGCGAAGCGACTGTACATCACGAAGCTTGAGACCTGGCGAGACAACCTCAACCTGTTTCGGCCGACGCCGGGGTCGCACTGGATCCCGTTGATGGATGTGACGGCCGTCGAGGACGAAGTCGCGGCCGAGTTCATCCATTGGAAGCTGAAGCGGAAGGACGCGGGGCCGCTGGAGAACGCCGAACTGACCGCCTGGCACTCAGCTGGATGCCCTATCCTTGTTGTTGCCGATTTTGTAACGGAGGACGCCGAGGAAGCCTGGACGGGCAACCCGGACGTTGCACTGCTCCCCGATCCGGTCTTCGAGGGGAACGTTAGGATAAAGGACAAGGTCGGCGACCAGGTGAAGAAGATCGCGGCGGACCATCTGAGCGCACTGAAGAAGCACCCGGCGCTTGGGTTCGACGAGGCTACGGATACCGTCCTCGACTTGAGCCGCAAGGCTGCCAGGATCAATCCGCTGGTGAGGGTCAGGCACCTGCTGTGAGCACGCCTCGTGCCAAAATGAAAAGGCGGTGGGATTAGGTGGCCGGTTACTCCAGCATAATTCGAATGGTCTCTAACTCAATTCGAACATTACTCTAAAACAGCGCCGCGAGCCTCACCGGTCTTCGACCGGCACCGCCGCATTGGAGATTGTCCGCCAGAGACGGGCTGCTGACCAAGACCAACCAATAACGAGTACCGACCAACAACAAAAACCCCGGCGTATGCCGGGGTCAAGGTTGGAGGAAAGCGAAAGCTA
>DASPMH010000083.1:0-5658 GCA_035627175.1 Terriglobales bacterium
CTCTCGTGTCGCTCGGTCAGCTGTTCGATCAACGATTGCAGCCAGCTCGGGTCTTCGACGAAACGAATGGTGCCGTAGAGGTGCACGGCGCTGTAGTTCCACGTCGGCACCACCTTGCCGCCGCCGTCCTGCTTGCTCAGATACCAGCTGGGCGAGACGTAGCCGTCGCCACCGCGGAAGATCACCAGCACCTCGCTGCTGCCGGCGGTCTCGCGCCATACCGGATTGGCGCGCGCGACGTGTCCGCGCAGCACCTCGGTCTCGACGTCGACCTCGAACGGGATATGGTTCGCCACGATGCCGCCGGCGCCGGTGGTCACCAGAGCGCCGAGCGGGAAGCGCGCGATCAATTCGCGCATCTGACCGCGGTCCTGCTGTTCGAAGTGTATCGGATTGTACATCACGCCAACAAGCAACATCGCGCCGTGGCTCGCAACATCGGCGAAAACACGAACGGCGAGCGGCAATCTACTCCAACCCCCAGGCTCGGCCGCCGACATCGTCAGGAGCAGCTCGGCCTCGCTGCTTGCCGCCGCCTCGCGCTGGTGTAAGTACAACCTCGGCGGAAGCGAATCTCGAACGATTGCAACGGCTGATGGCTTTGGCTGTCATCCGTGCGCCGGGCAGATCTGGACATCGAGTGGCCCGTTGACTCCAAGCCGCCAACTTCACCCGGCAGGTGAGGGGATTCGTCGAGGAGTAGATGGAGCTTGCGCAGCGCAGCGCGACCGTCGTCGCCGGTGGGCTAACCCCCTTCCGTCCTCGCGTTCACTGTGCCACCTACGGGCGGCATGCGCTTTCTGATGTACGAGGGCCTTCAGAACGAAGGCTTTGCCTCGAAGATCGACAAGGTGCGGGCGGCGATCGAGCAAGACGACTTTCGCTCGCCCGAGGTGAAGAAGCTCACCGGTTCCGACTACTACCGGGCCCGGCTCGACGACGCCTCGCGGCTGCTGTTGTCGTTCGTGGAGTTCGACGGACGCAAGGCGTGCCTGGCGCTCGAAGTGATCGCGCAGCACGCATACGACAAGTCGCGTTTCTTGCGCGGCGCCCGCGTCGACGAGAGCAAGATACCGGACCTACCGACGGATTTCGTCCCCGATGCACGGCCGATCCGTTACCTGCATACGACGCGGGCGACGTTCCATCACCTAGACAAGCCGCTGTCGTTCGATGACGCCCAGGAGGAGGTGCTCCGCCATCCGCTGCCTCTGGTGCTCGTCGGCTCCGCCGGCAGCGGCAAGACGGCGCTGATCGTCCAGCGCCTGCGTCAGGAGGCGGGACGTGTCGCCTACATCACCGAGTCGGCCTGGCTGGCGCAGCTCGCTCGCGGTCTCTATGTCGCCTGCGGCTTCGATCCCGGCGAGCAGGAGGCCGACTTTCTCAGCTATCAGCAGCTGATCGAAAGCGTCGAGGTGCCACGCGGCCGCGCCGCGCTGTTCCGCGACTTCGTGCCGCTGTTTCAGCGGCACCGCCACAAGCTCCGCTTCGCCGACGCGCACCAGTGTTTCGAGGAAATCCGCGGCGTGATCACCGCCGACCCCGATGGACCGCTCAGCCTCGATGCCTACCTGGCGCTCGGCGTCCGTCAGTCGATCTTTCTGCCCGAGCAACGGCGCGAGATCTATCCGCTCTTCCAAGCTTGGCGCGCATATCTGGAGCAATCCGGTTTGTACGAGCCCAACCTCCTCGCCCATAGCTGCATCGCTCGCACCGAGCCGCGCTACGATTTCATCGCCATAGACGAGGTGCAGGACCTCACCAACGCCCAGCTCGCATTGGCCCTGCGCGCCCTCAAGCCGCACGGACGATTCATCATCGCCGGTGACGCCAATCAGATCGTCCACCCGAATTTCTTCTCCTGGTCTAAGGTGAAGTCTTTGTTCTGGCGCGGCGGCGGGTTCGACGAAACCCGCGACATCAGCATCCTGGCCGTCAGCTATCGCAACAGCCGCTCGGTGACCCGCGTCGCCAACGACGTGTTGCGCTTGAAGCACGCTCGCTTCGGCTCCGTCGATCGTGAAAGCACCGGCTTGATGCGCACCTCGCAGTGCCCCGAAGGCGAAGTGACCTGCTTCACCACGTCGAGTGAGGCGGTGGCCGAGCTCGACGCCAAGACGCGGCGCTCGACCCGAGTCGCCGTCGTCGTGCTACGCGACGAGCACAAAGCGGAGGCCCGGGCGCGGTTCCGCACCCCGCTCGTTTTCTCGGTGATCGAGACTAAAGGACTCGAGTACGACAACGTCATCCTGTTCCGGCTCGTGTCGTGCGAGCGCAACACCTTCGCCGAGCTTTGCGACGGGGTTAGCGCCACCGACCTCGAGCTCGATGAGCTGGTTTATCGCCGCGCCAAAGACAAGGCCGATCGCTCGCTCGAGATTTACAAGTTCTTCGTCAATGCCTTGTACGTGGCGCTGACACGCGCGATGGCAAACGTCTACCTGGTCGAGGACGATCCGTCGCATCCGCTGCTGCAGCTTCTCGGCATCCATCAGGAAGGCAGCGCGGCGCGGGTGCAAACGCAGACGGCGAGTATCGAGGAGTGGCAGCGCGAAGCGCACCGCCTCGAGCAGCATGGCAAACAAGAGCAGGTCGAGGCGATCCGCAGCCAAGTGCTGCAACAGGCTCCCGTGCCGTGGAAGGTGCTCGAAGGCGACACCTTGCGCCAACTGCGCAAGGCCGCGCTCGATCCGGCTCGGGTCTCGTCCAAGCTGCGCCAGCAACTGCTCGACTTCGCCTTGTTCCACCGCGAGGACATACTGGTCGAACGACTCGGTGCCGCCCGGTACCGCGACTTGCAGCAGTTCGCTCGCCTCGAGGCGGCGGTGCGCCGGCGCATGCTCGAGGGCTACGACAAGAAGAACTTCAAGCCGGTGCTGGAGAAGTGCGATCGCCATGGCGTCGACTTTCGCAACCCCCATAACCTGACGCCGCTGATGCTCGCGGCGCTGGCCGGCAACTTGCCGCTGGTGCAAGCGCTGTTGCAGCGCGGCGCCAGCCCGGAGGCGCGCGATCACGTCGGCCGCACCGCACTGCATTGGGCGCTGCTACGCGCGTACGATGATGCTGCCTTTGCCACCGGCGACTTCGGCAGCATCTGGGACGCGCTGGCCGTCCCATCGTTCGACCTGCAAGTCGACGGGCGGCTGATGCAGGTCGGACGCGAGCAGGGCGAATACTTCGCGCTCCACGCCTGTATTGCGAGCTACTCGGTGCCGCTGCGAACCAACCCGCCGCGCCGCGTCGGGCTCGGCAACGCGCTGTTGCGCCGCGGCGCCTTCGACGCTTTCCCCGAGGTCGTCATTCCCGAGCGCCGACGCCGGCGGGAGTATTGGAATCACCTGCTCGCCCGCAACGAGGCCAACCGTTCGTACGTCCCCAATCGCAAGCTGTGGGTGCGCGGCAAACAGGGCCACTACTGGCTCAACCCCGCAGTCAGCCTGAAGGTACGAAATGCCGACGGCGACGAGCACTGGCTGCCGCTGCCCGAGCTCGTCGGCGATCGCTGGCAGACCAGCAACTACTACGCCGACCCCGAAGCTGCTTATCGCCCCGACAGCGCCGGCGGCGGCGACGCGGAAGCTTCTGAGGAACGGCTCTGAGCTGCCTCCTCGGAAGCATCGCGGCATCGGCGGCTTGGTCGCTCAGCCTTACCGTGGTAATGGCATCTCGATGAGTCTGGCGTATTCGCGATTGACGGCGCAGGGGCAAGTCTCGGTGCCATTGAAGGTACGGCGGAAGCTCGGAGTGGGGCCAGGCGCGATTTTGGAGTGGGAAGAGGACGGCGATCGCATCGTCGTCCGTAAGGCGGGTCGGTTCTCTTCGGCGGAGATTCACCAAGTGCTCTTCCCCGAAGGGCCGCCCAAGCGGAGCTCGGCAAGCGCTTTGAAAGCAGGAATTCGGCGTCAGGTGCGGGCGCGGCATGCGCGCGGTTGATACCAACGTGCTGGTGCGCACGATCGTGCGCGACGATCCCAAGCAGGCTGTTTCCGCCGATGAGTATATCGAAGGAGGAGCTTGGGTATCCCATCTTGTCCTCGCTGAGACGCTATGGGTGTTGGACGCGGTTTATGGGCTCGATCGGAAGCGATTGGCGGCTGCGGTCGAGATGCTTTGCTCGCATCGCGATTTAGTCCTCCAGGAGGAAGACGTCGTCGCCGCCGCGCTGGGACAATTTCGCGCCACTACTCGGGTGACCTTCTCCGATTGCCTGATCGTCGCGATCGCCCGCAAGGCCGGCCACATGCCGCTCGGCACCTTCGATCGCCAGCTAGCGAAGCAGCCCGACACTCAGCTCCTCTGATCCTCGAGACGAGCGCGCCCGGAGATTACGGCGCTGGCCGATTTGGCCACCCAGACCAAATCGGGAGCCTCGACCTTGTAGATCACGCGCCAATCGCCGACCCGCAGGCGCGCGCGATGCCTACCGCGAACTTACATCCCGATGGGCGAGTGGCAAGCTGGTGGAGCCGCCGCGAAACGGAGCTGGCAGTGGCTTCCGGCTGGACCACGCCTTCCTCAACGCTCGCATCGGAAGTGCGGGAATTGTCGCTACGTGTGCTCAGCGTATGGCGAAGGGCCTCACCGCCGCGGACATCTCCATGACTACCCCGAGATCCAAGAGGCAGACGTCTACCAGGCGGCGAAGTATGGCGGCGAGACCGAGACCGAGACGGAAACGGAGACAGCGGCCCACACGGATTTCGGTGTA
This sequence comes from Terriglobales bacterium, assembly GCA_035627175.1. GTDB lineage: Bacteria > Desulfobacterota > Binatia > HRBIN30 > HRBIN30 > DASPMH01. The sequence goes on from DASPMH010000083.1 coordinate 4,712, forward strand.
GTACCGTTTATGTTACCTTCGCGAGGTGGCAAGTATCCGGGTGGTTGAGTACGTTGACGACCGAGGGCGCTCCGCCTACGCAAGGTGGTTCGATTCCTTGAGCGCTCCGGCTGCCGCGAAAGTCACCGCCGCCATCTACCAGATGGCCGCTGGCAATCTGTCGAATGTGAAGAGCGTCGGCGCCGGCGTGTTGGAACGCAAGGTCGACTTCGGTCCGGATACCGCATCTATTTTGGGCGCGAGGGCGATGTGTTGGTGATCTTGCTGGGCGGCAGTGCCAAGCAGCGTCAGCAGGAAGCGATCACCGCCGCGAAGGCACGGTGGAACGACTACCGCCGGCGCAAAGGATAATGATCAGGAGGCGACGATGGCACTCACACGTGATTTCAAAGAGACGGTTTTGGCGCGAGCCCAACGCGACGCACGCTTCCGCCGGGCGCTGTTTACGGAGGCGATCAACGCGTATCTGGCAGGCGACACGACTACCGGCAAAGCGATCTTGCGCGATCTCGTCAATGCGACGGTAGGTTTCGAGGATCTGGCGGAAGCGATCAACAAGCCGAGCAAGAGTCTGCATCGGATGCTTTCACCCCACGGCAATCCGAGCACCCAAAATTTCTTCGATATCGTGAATGTCCTTCAGAAGAAGACCCGCGTCAAATTATCGGTTCGTGCGAAAGCCGCATGACGCGGTCCTCATCGATTACGAACGAGCTCGCACGGTGCCACACGAGGCGCTCCCGGTGTCGGTCGGTAAGTTGTATCGGCGCTTCCCAGCGCAGCTCGGCTTGCGCCCGGTTGGATAGCGCTGGCGAGAACCGTGGCCGGCCGTCGTCGTCGAAGGTGACCAGGCCGCGGTCGAAGGCGGCGTCCCAGAGAGCTGACAGAAGCAGCCCGTTGTGGACGTCGAGGCGGTCGGCGTCGCTGGCACAGTCCTTCCACGGGAC
>DASPMH010000084.1:0-3091 GCA_035627175.1 Terriglobales bacterium
ACGCCTTCCGAGCGGCTCTGATCGAGCGCTTGCGCCAGCGCATCGCCGAAGTCGAGCATGTTGCCGGCGAAGGAGTCAGCCTGCATCTCACCGGCGTGGCTGTGCAGAAGCACGACGTGTCGTACTACGTCAGTCGCGATCAAGCGGTGCTGATGCCGCTCGCAGTGCTGACGCTGGCCGGGATGCTGGCGATCTTCTTCCGCGCCTGGATCGGCGTCGCCCTGCCGCTCGCGGTCACCGGCATCAGTGTGGCAACGACGCTCGGTTGCTACCACCTCGCCGGGCTGCGGCTGAATGCCATCACTGCCCTGCTGCCGCCGGTGATCATGGTGCTGTCGGTCGCGGTCAGCGTGCACCTGGTGCAGCGCTGGCGGCAGCTCGTCGGCGAGCTCGAGCCCGAGCGGCGTATCCGCCGCACCGTATCCGAGCTCTTCTTCCCCTGCTTCTTCTGCTCGCTGACCACCGCGTTGGGCTTCGTGTCGCTGGCAGTCGCCGAACTGCCCGCGGTGCGCCAGTTCGGGATTTTCGCGGCTGTGGGAGTGCTGGTGTCGTTCCTCGCCGGCATGACCTTGGTTCCGGCAGCACTGAGTTTCCTCAGCCCGCCGAGCCAGTTGCCGCGCAGCGCCACGCACCGCTGGTTGCGGGCGCTGCTGGAAGCCGCTGCCGAGACCGCGACCCGGTATCCGATTGCGATCGTCGCGATCTTTCTGGCGATCACCGCGATTGCGGCGGCCGGTGTTCCGCTGATTCGCAATAACACCGACCTGATCCGCTTTCTCAAGCCGGATGCGCCGCTGTTTCGCGACACCATGTTCATCGATGCGCACCTGACCGGGGCCAATGCGATCGAGTTGATGATCCGCCGCGCCGACGGCATGCCTTTCGGTAGCCTCGAAGATATCACGCGACTCGAGCGCTACGAGAGCAGCCTGCGACAGGAGCCGCAAATCACTACCGTGATCAGCATTCTGTCGGTCCTGCGCCAGCTGGCCCGTGCCGAACGGGGCGACGATGCGTTGCGACTGCCGGACAACGAGCGTGACCTCGGCTATCTCTTCGATCTGCTTGCCGGCGCCGAGCAGCCGCTGGTCAACAAGCTGCTATCGGACGACCATCGCACCTTGCGTATGAGCCTGCGCGTGCGAGCCGTGGGCACGGCGGTGACCGCCCCGCTCGCCGAGGAGATTCAGCAGCGGGGCCAGGTGATTCTCGGACCGGAGTATCGGGTCACCCCGACCGGAGCCTTCTACTATATAGCCCGCGATTCCAATCGACTGGTGCGCGATCAGGTCAGCAGCTTCGGCCTGAGTTTGATCGCGGTCTTCTGCGCCGTCGGCTTGTTGCTGCGCTCGATCAAGCCGACCTTGGTTTCCCTGGTGCCGAACGTGATGCCGATCGTCTGGACGGGTGGGTTGATGGGGTTTCTCGACATCGATCTCAGCACCGGCACCGCGATGATCGCCTCGGCGGTCATCGGTCTGGTGGTCGACGATACCATCCACTACCTCGCCGGGTACTATCGCAGCTATGACGGAGACGCGGCGGCGGCGGTGCACGAGACGACCACCGGCATCGGCGCCGCTTTGGTGATGAACAATCTGGTACTGGTTTTTGGCTTTTGGGTGGGTGCCTTCGGCAGCTTCCTACCGACCATTTACTTTTCTCTACTGTCGGGGCTTACCATGATCACTGCGATGGTTTGCGATCTGTTCGTCACGCCCGCTTGTCTGGTGCTGCTGGACCGGCGGCGCCGCGAGGTGACAGCGTGAGCCATGCCGCGCAAGGAGGTTGGTAATGACCGTGCTGGCCCTATGGCTGTTGCTGGCGCAACCGGCAATGGCGCAATCCGATGTGCCACCGAGCGTCGCACCGCTGCTGAAAGCCGATGACGATCAACTGATCAATCGCACCTATCTCGAGCCGCAGACCAAGCCTGTCGGCGAGGTGCGTCTGCTCCGGCGCGGCAATGCCAGCGTGGTTCAGACGATGCTCTATACCGAGGTGTTGCGCCGAGTGGTCGGTGAAATCTCCAAGAAGGAGAACAACAACTGGCCGCAGGATCATCCTCAGCGCGGCGATGCAGCCCGATTCCTCGATGCTTTAACCGAGGCCCAGCAGATCATGTGGAGCAAGGTACCGAAGCACGAACGTGGCGCCGACCGCCGGCAGAACCTGCTGATCGAGTTCGTGCTCAGTCCGGAGGCGTCGGTGGTGCTCTTCTCCGAGTACGAGCTGCGCGACGGTCCCGATGGCGTCGAGATCACCGACCGGCGCTTGTTGTCGTCGCTCGAGCTGTCGCGCGAGTACGTTCGCCGCAACATGGAGTTGATCGTCGCCGACTCCTTCAAGGTTCCCGCGGGGGAGGCTCGCACCTTGCTCGCAGCTCTGCCGGGCTGGGCGCAGTAGCTCCCCGGGCTGGAATCGGCGGCGGGAAGCGTCCAGAGTAGCCGCTTGATGCAATGGACATCCGCGATATCGGAGCGCGCTTCGCTGGAGAGCGCCGTCGACGAGTGCATCGCGCCGATCGCCTCGGTGCTCGAAGGAGAAAGACCGGACCTGGCGATTGCGTTTGTCAGCGCGGACCATCAGGCCGACTACGCCCGGCTGCCGGCGCTGCTCGAGCCACTGCGGGCGCGTTGTACCCTTGCCTGTTCCGCCGGCGGGGTGATTGGCGCCGGGCGTGAGATCGAAGGAAGTCCGGCGGTTGCCGTCGTAGCGGCGGTGTTGCCGGGGGTCCGCCTCGAGGAATTCGCCGCCGATACCGAGGAGCTGCCCGATCCGCTGGCGGGCCCGCAGGAGTGGGCGGAGCTGCTTGGCGTCGACACGCCCGGCGAGGGGTTGCTGCTGCTGGCGGATCCGTTCAGCTTCGACATCGAATCTTTTCTGCTCGGCGTCGACGCGTCGTTTCCGCAGCTGCCGCTGATCGGCGGCCTCGCCAGCGGTGGGCGTGAGGCGGGGAGCAACCTGTTGGTGTTGCAGGACGAGGCGCGTCACAGCGGCGTGGTCGGCGTGTCGTTCCATGGCAACATTCAACTCGACACCGTGGTGGCGCAGGGATGCCGACCTGTCGGCACGCCGATGTTCATCACTC
>DASPMH010000085.1:0-2013 GCA_035627175.1 Terriglobales bacterium
GGGGGCAGTCGAGTAGAAGATTCCGGTGTCGCCATAGACCCCGGGAAGAGTGCCGTGGTTGACATTGGTGGCGCTGACGAGGTTACCGGAGACCCCGAGAATGTTAGGGCCGCGGCTAAAACCCACCAAGTTGACCGTTGGATTTCCGCCCGCACCGACGTTGGGCATCAGTGCCTGACCCTTCATTGGAGCGCGGTCGTAGCCGCTGATGCCGTCGGCAACGACGTCGCGAGGCAGCAGATAAGCCGCATCGACTACCTGCGTGCCATTGGGCAGATAGAAGGTAGTGTAACCGCCAACGCCGACGGTGGTGCCATTGTCGGGCACCACCTTGATGATCAAGCCGAGCTCATCGCCGTTCTGCAGCAGCGGGGTGCCGGCCACCCAGCCGCCGTCGATGCGGGCATCGAGCAGATCTTGGGTATCAGGATCGAAGTAAACATACACCGCGCTAGCATCGAGATTGTGTGCCGCGGCGGGTAACCTCGCCGACATGATGGCGCCGATCGCGACGACGCCGACCAAAAGCCTTTGCCCCAATGAGATCACTCGAGCCCCCTGGAGCCGGTAGGTGTCGCCGGCGTCAGGACACCGCGCATGAAGCGAAAGAGGTCGTCCGGCGACGCGAACGGTCCACTCAGCCCGGTCACCACGTGCTCGACCCGCCCGTGGCAGTTGAGGTCGGATGCGTCGCACGCGAACTGGACCAAGAAGGCGCGGCTACTCGGGAAGAGCGGCCCCGGGGCGGCGGATTTCTTATGATGGCGGTGATCGTAAGACTGCATCGTCCGCCCCTAGACGACTCGGCCGCGGAAGTAGCCACAATACTGCCCTATTTGAGAAACATTTGGGCCACCACCCCGCCAGCAAGGCGGTTCCACTATGCAACTTGACGTTTTAGTGACCGGCGAGGCCCGTGCGAGCGAGGATGTTGTCGAGGGCGGGCAGAGCCTCGGCCTGGCCATCGGGGAGGACAAGCCCGTCGAACAGCCACCATTCTTCCGGCAGTGTCATCTCCTCACCCGGCTTAAGAAGCGTCAACGGGCCGAGGTGCTCGAGCTCGAGGAATTTGTGGTTCGAGTACACCTCGATGGTGGAGCCGCCGTCGGGGTAACGGCCCGGCTGAGGCGGGAATCGCTTGAGGAAGAGGGTACCGTCGAGGAGATAAGCCGACCACCCTTGCCGGGAATCGACGCCGATCTTGCTCTCGTCGCTGCGCCGTTTCGCCGCATCGTCCGCCGGTGCCTGCACCTTGCGATGGTCGATTTCGATCAGCCGATCGCCGAAACGATAGCGAGGATCGGCGATCTTGGTGTAGCTCCACAGGATCAAGCTGCGGGTCGCATCGAAAGCGTTCGGGTCGCCGACATCGAAGGGCACGAAGGCACGCCCGCCGGCCCGCAATACCGGCAGGCTCCAAGGCGCATACTCGACGGTGTCGGCGCCTATGTTCTTGATCGTCGAAACCAGCCGCAGCCGGGGTTGGTCAGCGAAGAGCTCGATTTCGATGGTTTTTTGAATGCCGGCGCGCGGTTGCGGCGGCCCGATCACGCGCAGCCCGGAGTTGCCGATCATCTCGACGCGGCAGGGACTGTTGTCGAGATCGTAGGTGGTTTCGTGACGCTCGGGGGCGATCCACAGGCGCCAGCCACCGCGGAATCGATATGTCGACTCGCCGCTTTGGCCGATGCCCTCGCGGGGCTGCAAGAGATTTTCTCCACCGGCGAGGCGCAGCTCGATGATGCGCGGACCGACGTCGGTGACCACCACCGCTTCGATCGAGCCGTTGCTCAAACGGTAGCTGTTGGGCCAACCATGGTAGTCAAAGCGCTCGATGCGAATCGCCGGCACGTCGTCTCCTGCCGCAGCGGTCACCGCCCGCAGCCAGACCGACACTAGCAACACAGCCCGCCTTTGCCAGCGTCCGCCCCTCATATGCGTTGGCGCAGACTGGCGTCGATCCAGTTGCGCACTTCGCGGCTGCGGGCGGCGTCATCGAGCAGCGTTCGATCG
>DASPMH010000086.1:0-3265 GCA_035627175.1 Terriglobales bacterium
ACAGGCCCTGCTCGATGCCGTTGACGATCAAGGTGCCGCTCGCAAAGAACGGAAAGACCGTCCACGCACCGTTGTAGCCGCGGCCGTCGTTCGCCGGATAAACATCGAAGTAGGCGACTTCGTTGAGCTCGGCGCCATCGAGATCGGTCAGGTGCAGGATCCGCAAACCGGCACGGTAGTTCGCTTGATAGACGTAGTCGCCACGGACGTACTGGTTGTGATCGTAGGCGTCGGTTGCGGCGGTGAAGGTGCCGGCCAGGCGCGGCCGCTCGAGGTCTTCGATGTCGAAGACGTAGGTCCGCGTGTTGTGCATGTAATAGAGCTCGTCGGTCTCGTCATCGAGCAGCAGATAGCGGTGATCGTCGGTGGTCCAGGTCTGATGCGTGTAGCCGAACCCCGGGTAGCCGTTGCGCGACACCATCTGCGGTGAGCTCTTGTTGCTGACGTCGACGATCGTCAGGGTGTCGATGTTGGAGCAGAAGCAGATCTCGGCGCCGCTGTGCTCGCTGTCGGGTCCGGCGTAGGTGACACAATGGCTCTCGTGGACGTAGCCGTCGCCGCCGAAACAGCCGGCGAAGATCGGATGTAGCGGATCGCGGACGTCGACCATATGTAGCCCACCGCTGCAGGTGTTGGTTCCGGTGGCGTAGGCAAAGCCGGAGTCTTCATTCAGCGCGAGGGTGTGAGCGTTGCCGAATTCGGCATAATGCGTCGTCTCGGCAAAGATCACCGGCGGATTGGCGACATCGCGCAGCTGACGCAGATCGAAGACCTGCATGCCGTGGCCGGGGGCTTCACTGACGATGAAGGCGAAATTGCCGAACACCTTGATGTCGCGCCAGGTCGAGTTGCTGGTGTGCGTCGGCAGTTTGCCGAGGTACAGCGGCGCGAACGGAATGGTGATGTCGACGAAAGCGGCAGCGCTGGTCTCGCCGACGAGAGCATATTCCGAGCCGGTCAGTGGATCGGTCCACCCCCACAGGCTGTTGCCGGCGCCACCGCTGAGAACCGAGTGCGGCAGATAGGCGAGCAGATCGACGTGATCGCAGGGAAATGGACCGGCAAATCCTCCCTCACACACCTGACCATAGATCGGCTGACTCAAATCGCCGTTGGCGGGATCGACCTCGCCGCTGGGCTCCTCGTGCCCGACCAGCCGGGCCGCGTGGAGGCACAGCAGGGTCAGGACGGCGAGCAGCCTGATGTGGCTCCACCTGCGGCGCATGGATCGATTGTAGGCCAGCTCGTCGCGCTTACGGAATCGAAATTGCGACCTAGCCGCAGCGCTCGCATCGTGGCAGACAACGGCCTCGTGGCAGAGTGCGAGGAACGATGAAGATCAAGTTGGTCACAGCGAAACAGCAACGGCGGCCGGTCGAGGTCTACGCCGTGGCCGTCGATGCCGAATGGGAAGCGAAGGTCGGCGGGCTCGACCGCAAGTTGCGGCGCAAGCTGCTGCCTGAGGTGAAGCGCCAGGGTTTCGCCGGCAAAGCCGGCGAGGTGGCGGTGTTTCAAACCCATGGCGAGGACCCCGCGCCGTACGTGCTGCTAGTCGGTTGTGCCGAGGGTAAAATGGCAGTCCCGTGGCCACGCCTGGCGCATGCGCTGATTGCCCGCGCTACGGACCTCAAGGCGTCCAGCGTCGTCTTGTGCCTACCCGACATCGAGCCTGCTGCCGCGGTAATCGAGCAGATTGCCGAGACCATCTTGCTCGGCAGTTACCGCTTCGATCAGCTCAAGAGCGCCAAGCGCACGGCCCACGGCGTCGAGTCGGTGCTGTTGCAGGTAGACACCGCGGGAGCGGAGCTACAGAACGCGCTCAAGCGCGCCCAAGCGACCGCTAGCGCGGTCAACCTCGCTCGCGATCTCACCAACCTGCCGGCCGGCATCGTCACACCGACCTATCTCGCCAACGAAGCCCGTCGCCTAGGCGATCGACGCGATCTGGCGGTTCGGATCTTGGACGTGGCGGGCATGCGCGAGCTCGGCATGGGAGCGATCCTGGGCGTAGCTCAGGGGTCGGCCGAACCACCGGCGTTCATCGAGCTGGTGCACCGGCCGCCGGGTAAAGCGCGCAAGGTCGTCGCCATTGCTGGCAAGGGCATCACCTTCGACAGCGGCGGGCTGTCGCTCAAGACTTCCGGTGGCATGGAAGCGATGAAGCGCGACATGGCCGGCAGCGCGGTGGTGCTGGCGGTGATGAGTGCGGTCGCCGACTTCGCACCGGAGATCGAGGTGCGCGGCTACGTCGCCTCGTCGGAAAACATGCCGGGAGACCGCGCTTTCAAGCCGGGCGACGTGCTCAAGGCGTACAACGGCAAAACTATCGAGGTACTCAACACCGACGCGGAGGGGCGCCTGGTGCTTGCCGACGCATTGTCCTATGCGGCAGCGGCGCGGCCCGATGTGCTGATCGACCTGGCGACGTTGACCGGCGCGGTGCGCGTCGCGCTCGGCACCCGCTATGCCGCGATCATGGGGTCGGACCGCGATCTGGTCGCCGGTCTGATCCGTGCCGGGGATCAGTGCGGCGAAAATCTCTGGGAGCTGCCGCTGGTATCCGAGTATCGCTCCGACCTGGAGAGCCAGATCGCCGACATGAAGAACGTCGGCGAGGGTTCCGCCGGCACCATCGTCGCCGGTCTGTTCCTCCAAGAATTCGTCGGCAACGTGCCGTGGGCGCATATCGACTTCTCGAGCACCGTCTTGACCAGCAAGCCTCATCCCGGCCATCCGCGCGGCGCCAGCGGCTTCGGCGTCCGCACCCTGCTGCGCTATCTCCGCGGCTTGTAGCGCGCGCTCTCCATCTGCGGCGCTGTAGCGCGCGCTCTCCGAGCGCGCCTCAGGTCCATCGCGGACGGCGGGCTCGGACAGCCCGCGCTACAGCCGGAGTCAGCCGGCGTTGCGGCGCAGGTAGTCGAGCAGCACGTCCATCTCGGCGCGGCTCAGCGGCCGCACCCCGCGCCGTGCCATCTCGCCCTGCATCCGCTCGACTTGCGTGCGCCACATGTCGGCCTTCATCGAACCTGGATGGTACAGCCGATGACAGCCGGTGCAGCGATCCTCGTAAAGTTTGGCACCGGTAGACGCCGGCTCGGGCAGGTCGGGCGAGCAGGCCGGGACCGCGGCAGCGACCGACATCGCCGCGATCAGCAGACGCAGCTTCACACTTCCTCGCGGCAATACGCCGCCTGCCCCGCTGTCTCGGCGACGCCGACGCGGATCGCATGAATGCGGTCGAGCCCGTGGCTCTCCAGCTCCCGGC